>NZ_JASATH010000328.1:0-4801 GCF_038440215.1 Inquilinus sp. OTU3971
CTGACTCCATATCACCCCCCCCCCGCGCCGCGCGGGGGGGGGGGGGCCCCCCCCCCCCCCCCCCCCCCCCCCACGAACCGATCAGAACGGCGGCGGATCGTAAAGATTCACACCATGGAAGGTCCCGCCCGCGGTCATGATGACATCCGTGGCCTGATCCTCGCGCTCGCAATGGTGGATCTCGGCGGCGACGATACTGTATTCGTTCCGGAGGGACAGAAAAGCCTGACCGAATTCGATGCACCGGGCGTTCGGCTGCTTCATTCCCCCGGCCAGGGAAAATTCCACCGGCCCCGCCCCCTGTCGTCTCATCTTGTCGATCAATCGGTTGAACCCGGCGCGGAGGTTGTTCAGAAGCCCGTTCTGATCCTCGTCATATGACGCATGCCAGAGCCCGATTACCGCCTGATTCTGAACATTGAGACCTCTTGCGCACACGGCGATGCACGGCCCGAGGCCGACAGTCCCCAGAGCCGTTTCGGGTCCGGTGCAGACAATGGCCTTCATCCTGTCCATGGCGACGTCGCTGATCCCCAGGCTCGCGGGAACGTCCCTGCGACGGACCCGGGTCATCCGGCCGGTGCCGAACAGGCGGGAACCGGCCGCCAACTGGTCGTACCGTGCCCTGTCGCGCTGCGACAGCACAGGCGGAGGCGGCCGGACCGGTGCCGGGTTGACGAACGCCTGCTGCTGCCATCCCGGCTGGACGGCCTGCATCTGGGGCATGGGATGCTGTGGCGGAGCGTAGTTGGCCTGCCCATACGGCGTGGCTTGCGCAGGCCCCCATCCGCCCCCGGCCGGCTGCGGCGGGACGACAGGCGCGTATGCCGCGGTATACGGAGCCGGCGGCTGTGCCGGGTTGAAGACGGGCTGATAGGCGGCCTGCAGATATCCGCCCGGAGCTCCGAACCCGGGCGGAGGCATCTGCAGCTCCGGCAGGACGGGCAATCCGAGCGCATCCGCCAGCTGGTCCACGAATTCCCACCCGTCCCTTCGCAGGATCCGAACCAGCTCCTGCAGATCCGCCTCGGAGGCGCCTCTCTCGTGCAGATCCTGAACTGCCCGAGGAATGCTGACGTTTGCCAGCGCCAGCGCATAGGCCCAGATCGTCATATCCATCGCACACCCCGTTCACCGATCCTGTCACCGACTTTCATCAGATCTGGTAACGGCGGGATTCGATGGGAGGCCGAATCGGGTTGCGGATGTAACGGTCGCGTTGCAGGCGAGCGGCCCTCACCCGGCCTCGCCGTCCAGCGCCGCCAGGATCCGGTGGGCGGCCTGCAGCCGCGCCGCGATCGGGAAGTTGCGGTTCGCCAGGATCACCACACCGATGCCGCGGGCGGGAACGAAGGCGACATAGGCGCCGAAGCCGTTGGTGGAGCCGGTCTTGTTGATCAGCACCTCGTCCCGCGGCGGCAGCGGCGGGTCCAGCCGGGTGGCGGGGTTGGGCTTCTGGCTCATCTCCGAGGAATTCACAGCCAGCAGCCGGTCGAGACCGGTCGGCCAGTCGACCATCTCCCAGCCCAGGCCCTGGGTCATGTCGCCGACCCTGTAGTAGCCGGCATGGGTCGCGGCGATGGCGCGGCGGAGCGTGTCGTCCAGCCTTGCGCCGTCGATGTTGGCCTCGACGAAGCGGATCATGTCGGCCGCGGTGGTCTTCACGCCATAGGCCTCCGAATCCAGCACGCCCGGCGTCACCCGGACGGGCTTGCCGGCCTTCGAGGTGCCCCAGGCGTAGCGGCCCATCTGGTCCGGCGGCACCCGGATATAGGTCCGGGTCAGGCCGAGCGCCGGGAAGATCTGCTGCTGCATCAGCTCGTCGAACGGCTTGTTCAAGCTCCGGGCGGCGAGGTAGCCGAACAGGCCGATGCTGGGGTTCGAATAAAGCCGCCGGGTGCCGGGGGCATAGGCCGGACGCCAGCTGCGGTAGAAGGCGATCATCCGGTCCGGATCGGTGACATCGTCCGGGAACTGCAGCGGCAGGCCGCCGGCGGTGTAGGTGCCGAGCTCGAGCAGGCTGATGCGGTCGAAGCTGCTGCCGGCCAGCCCCGGCAGGTATTTGCTGGCACTGTCGGAGAGGGACAGGGTCCCCTGCAGCTGCGCGGTGGCGGCGAGGGTCGCGGTGAAGGTCTTGCTGACCGAGCCGATCTCGAACAGCGTGTCCTCCGTCACCTTCCCGCCGCTGTCCTTCGCGGCGACGCCGTAGTTGAAGAAGGACTGCCTGCCCTGGACCGTGACCGCCACGGCCATGCCCGGGACGTCATTCTCCGCCATCACCGGCCGGATCGCCGCGTCGACGATGCGGGCGAGCGGGCCGTCCGCGGCGCGGGCGCCGGGGACGCGGGCGTCGGGGACCAGGGCGGCGAGCATGCCGAGCGCGAGCACGAGGCACCGGCGCGATACCGAGATCGTCAATCCTGTCTCCATGAGTGGCTGTCGGGGCGCCCGTCCGGAGCGGCGCCGCGAACCCTGGATAGGCGGAAATGATGGCCTGTCCAAACGAGGATTTCTTCGCTTAGACATGAGCTGAAATTGGCCAAAATCTTGGTTTGCGACAGGGAGCGGGCGTGCGCCATGGCTGGAGGGATGAAGGGGCTGGTGCTCGGGCTGGTGGTGGCGAGCACCGTGCTCGGCCTGACGGGAACCGACCTGGTGCTGCCGGCGGTGCCGTTCCTGCCCGAGGCGCTGGGCGGCGACCCGGCCCAAGCGCAGCTGGTGCTGGCCGCCTATGTCGCCGGGACCTGCGTCGGGCTCCTCGCTTATGGCGCGCTGGGCGACCGCTTCGCCACCGGCCGGCTGTTCGCCGTCTCGCTGCTCGCCACCGCCGCCGTGTCGGCAGCCTGCGCGGCAACGGAGGGGATCGGCCCGCTGATCGCGCTGCGGGCGCTGCAGGGCGCGGTCGCGGCCGGGCCCGCCGTGTTCGCGCCGGGCATCGTCCGGGCGCTGTTCGACGAGACCCGCGCGGTCCGGGCGCTCGGGCTGCTCGGCAGCATCGAGGCCCTGGCCCCGGCGCTGGCCCCGATCCTCGGCGCCTGGCTGCTGGCGCTCGGCGGCTGGCGGCTGCCCTTCGCGGTGATCGGCGCGGCCGCGCTGGCGCTGGCGGCGGCGATCGGGATCAGCGGCGCCCTGCCCCAGGTCGGCCGGCGGCCACGCGGCGGCTATGCCCATCTCCTGCGCGATCCCGCCTTCCTGCGCTATGCGTTGAGCCAGGCCTTCGTGCTGGGCGGGCTGCTGACCTTCGTGTTCGGCATGCCGGCAGTGTTCGTGCGCGCCCTCGGCGGCAGCCTGGCCGATTTCATCACCATGCAGGTCTGCGGCATCGCCAGCTTCATGCTGGCGGCCAACCTGGCCGGCGGGCTGGCCGGCCGTTTCGGGGCTGAGCGCGTGATCGCCGCCGGCACCGGGTTCGCCGCGCTGGGGGCCGCGGCGATGCTGGCCTATGGCGCGCTGGGCGGCACCGCCCCGCTGGCGATCGCGGCGCTGTTCGTGCCGATCAATGCCGGGCTCGGGCTGCGCGGCCCGCCGGGCTTCTACCGGGCGGTGCTGGCGGCGCGCGGCGACGATGCCCGCGGCTCCGCCCTCGTCGTCCTGGCGATCCTCGCGGTCACGGCGGCCGGCACCGCCGCGGCCGCGCCGCTGATCGAGCAGGGTCTGGTGCCGCTGGCCGCGATCGCGCTGGGCTTCCACCTGATGGCCGTGCTCTGCCTCGCTGCGCTGCCGCGGCTGCGGGAGAGCCAGGGCTGAGATCGGTCAGTGCGGCAGCACCACCTTGCGGGCGTGGATGTCGATGACGGAGAATTCGCGGTCGGGGAAGCAGCGCGCCCCGACCTCCAGCGCCACGCCGGAATCGGCGTAGAAGCACATCACCTTGCCGCGGCGGACAAAGGCGTATTGCGAGGGCGCGGTCGTCGCGGAGTCGGCGAGGAACCGCTCCAGAGCGGCAACATCCGTCCTGCCGACATGCCCGTGCCCGGCCATCGCCGCCTCCCCGAAGCCGCCCGCCGCATCCTAGGCCCGCGCCGAGCCGGAAACCATTGATCGATCGTCCTACTGTCCCGATTTTGCGGGCGATGTCGGGAATCGATGCTCTCGGTCGTCCTTGGGTCAGGAGCGGCTCTGCGCACGGCCGCGCGACCGAGGAAGGAACACCGCGATGAAGGTCACCCAGCATCTCTGGTTCGAAAAGGACATGGAGGCCGCGATCGGCTTCTACACCGCGCTGATCCCCGGCTCGGCGGTGCACTGGGTCACGCCGCTGCCGGCCGACACCCCGAGCGGCCCGGCGGGCAGCGTCCGGATCGCCTCCTTCACCCTCGGCGACCAGCGCTACCAGGCGATCGAGGCCGGGCCGCTGGACCCGTTCAACCACGCCTTCTCGATCAGCGTCGAATGCGACAGCCAGGCCGAGATCGACCGGCTGTGGGACGCGCTCGGCGAGGGCGGCGCGATCGAGCAATGCGGCTGGCTGAAGGACCGCTGGGGCCTGTCCTGGCAGATCGTGCCGAAGCGGCTGGGCGAGCTGATGGGCGATCCCGACCAGGCCAAGGCCAAGCGCGTCGCCGAGGCGATGCTGCAGATGGTGAAGCTCGACATCGCCGGGCTGGAGGCCGCGGCGAAGGGCTGATGGGGTCCGGCGTCCTCCGCCGTTCTAGAGACCACTTGGAAATGCTACTGGCGCGGCCGTCTGACGGCGGTTTCTGCGCTTTCGGTGCTCACGGACTATAACGTCCGCTGCGCGCCGGTTCTCGAAACCACCGCCAGCCGACTCACACCAGCGCATTTCCAAAAGGTCTCTTAG
>NZ_JASATH010000329.1:0-4724 GCF_038440215.1 Inquilinus sp. OTU3971
AACGTCGACATTTTCTGGATTGCCGGGTCAAGCCCGGCAATGACAGAAAGGGGAAAGGCGCCTCAGCTCAGGCCCAGCGTGCCGCGCAGCTGCGATAGGTCCTCGGCCAGCGCGGTGATCGGGCCCTTCAGCGCGTTGCGGTCGGCCTCGGTCAGCTTGTCGTAGGTCTCGAAGCCGCCGTCCGGGGTCTTGTACTTGGCCAGGATGCCGTCGACCGTCTTGAAGTTGGCGTCGACCTTGGTCAGCAGGGCCTTGTCGCTCTTCTCCAGGATCGGGCGCAGCAGGTCGACGATGGTCTTGGAGCCGTCGACATTGGCCTGGAAGTCCCACAGATCGGTGTGGCTGTAGCGGTCCTCTTCGCCGGAGATCTTGGTGGCGGCGACCTCCTCGATCAGTGCCGCGGCACCGCCCACCACCTTGTCCGGCGGGGTGGTCAGGCCCTTGATCCGGCCCTGCAGGTCGATCACGTCGGCCAGCAGCTTGTCGGCGAAGGGCGCCAGCCCGTCGGTCGACTTCTTCTCCCACAGACCGTATTCGATGCGGTGGAAGCCGGTGAACTCCGGATCCTCCTCGTTCTTCGCGTGATCGTCGGCGCGCGAGTCGATGCTGGCGTCGAGGTCGGCGAACAGCTCGGCCAGCGGCTCGATCCGCTCGTAATAGACCCGGCTCGGAGCGTACAGCGCCTGCGCCTTCTTCAGGTCGCCGGCCTTCACCGCCTCGGTGAACTGGCGGGTGTGCTCGACGAACTGATCTACCTCGCCGATGACCCAGGTCTTGTACTTGGCGATCGGCTCGACCAGCTCGAGCGGCGAGGGCGGGGCGGCCATGGCCACGGATGCGGCCAGCAGCGCGGCGGCGCTCAGGCTGAGAGTCAGAATGCGTTTCATAATCAATCCCCTCCTAGGATAGGACCGGATGAGGTTGTCACCCGGTGCTCAGGCCCTTCCGGCCCTCAGGTCGATACGGATTGCAGCAGCCCCTGGCCAAGATAGCCGTCCTTGTCCGGCACCCCCGGCAGGGCGAAGAAATAGCCGCCGCCGGTCGGCTTGATGTATTCCTCCAGCGGCTCGCCGTTCAGCCGCTCCTGCACCGCGATGAAGCCGGCGTTCAGGCTCGACTGGAAGCAGATGAACAGCAGGCCCATGTCGAGCTGACCCGACTTGGTGACTCCGCGCGAATAGTTGAACCCGCGGCGCAGGATCAGGCTGTTCGCGGTCTCGTGGCTGCGCGGATTGGCCAGGCGGATATGGGCGTCGAGCGGCATGGTCTTGCCCTCGGGGTCGCCGGAATAGTCCGGCACGTCGAACTCGTCCTTCAGGCCCAGGGCGGCGCCGGACGCCTTCTCGCGGCCGATGATGGTCTGCTGCTCGCCGAGCGGGGTGCGGTCCCAGCGCTCGACGAAGTTGCGGATGATGCGCACCACCTGGTAGGTGCCGCCGACCGTCCAGGCCGGCTCCTCGCTGCCCGGCCGGATCCAGACGATCCGGTCCATCATCGCGCCGTCGGCCGGGTTCGGGTTGGCGGTGCCGTCCTTGAAGCCCAGCAGGTTGCGCGCCGTCTCCTTGCGGCCGGCCTTGCTGGTGGCGGCCGGCAGGAACCCGTCCAGCTTCCAGCGCAGGCTCAGCAGGTCGGGCGTCGCCTTCAGCACCGCGCGCAGGGCGTGGATGTTGGCCTCCGGCGTGTTGGACGAGAACTGCAGCAGCAGGTCGCCATGACAGGATTCCGGGTCCAGTGCGTCGTTCGGGAAGCTGGTCATCGCCGCCAGCTCGCGCGGCTTCACGGCGGCCAGGCCGAAGCGCTGGTCGAACAGCGAAGCGCCGACCGCGGCGGTGACGGTCAGGTTGTCCGGCACGATCACCGGGCCCAGCACGCCGGAATCGGCCGGCGGGAATTTCGGGTCCAGCTCCGGCGGGGTGCCGCCGCCCATCAGGAAGGCGATGCGTTCCGTCAGGGTGCGGAACATCCGCTCCAGGTCCGGCCGCGAGGTCGCCAGCACGTCGAAGGACGCGACCAGGCCGGCGGCGGGCGAGGGGGTGACGATCCCGGCCTGATGCTCGCCGTGGAAGGGCTGCACCTGCTGCGCCGCCTCGGTATCGCGGCCGGGCGGCTGCTTCATCGACTGGGCGACGGCCGGCGCCGCGGCCAGCGCGCCCAGCGCGGCGCCGCCGCCGGCCAGGCCGCGCAGGACGCTGCGCCGGCTGGGAGTGGTGAGGTCGGGGGTCTTGCCCTGTTCGTCGATCGTGGTCATGGCGTTCGGTCCGGTCAGTCCAGCCCCAAGGCGGTGCGCAGCTTCGGCAGGTCGTCGGCCAGGGCCGTCACCGGGGGCTGCAGCCCGGTGCGGTCGTCGCGGGTCAGCGCCAGGCCGGCCGCGGTCAGGTTGCTATCGACCCGGTCGCTCAGCGCCTTGTCGGCCTTCTGGCTCAGCGGGCGCAGCAGCCCGACGATGCGGGCCGCGCCCTCGAGATCGGCCTTGGCTGCAGCGGGGTCCAGGCCCGGCTCGGCGGCCAGGCGGGCGATCACCGTGGCGGCGCCGCCGGCCATCTTCTCCGGCGGGATCGACAGGTCGGCGATCCGGGCCTGCAGCGCCTGCACATCGGCCGCCAGCTTGTCGGCGACCGGGTCCAGCCCGTCGGTCGAGCCGCGGGTGAACAGCGCGAATTGCAGCCGGCGGAAGCCGGTGAAGCCCGGGTCGTCCTCCTTCTTCTCGAAATAGTCGGCGCGGGCGTCCAGCGCCGTGTCGAGATCGGCGAACAGGTCGGCGATCGGCTTGATCCGCTGATAGTGGATCCAGGCCGGGACCAGCAGGTCACGCGATTTCGCCAGGTCGCCCGCCTTGATCGCGGCGACCAGCGGCGGCGTCGCGTCGGCCAGGGCCTTGGCCTCGGTGGTGATGTAGACCTTGTACTCGGCGATCGGCCCGATCAGCTCGATCAGCGACGGCTGCAGCGCCTGCGTCGGGGCGTTCGTCGCCGCCGTCACGGTCAGGGTGCCGCGCGGGTTGCTCAGCAGGCCGCAGGTGATCTGGTAGCTGCCCGGCTCCAGCTTGGCGGTCAGGCTCTGGGTGAAGCCGGGGGCGATGTTCTCGCGCTCCTCCACCACCATCACGCCCTGCAGGATCTCCCACTCCAGGGCGCGGTCGCTGGCGTTTTTCACCTGGAAGGTGACGCGGCCGGCCTCGACCGTCAGGTCGTTCGGCTCGCAGCTCTTGGCGGTGATGGTCACGGCGTTGCCGCCCGCGGCGGCCTTGGGCGTGCCGGCGCGGTGCAGATAGGCGTAGACGCCCAGGCCGGCGACGGCGACAGCCAGCAGGGCGACGACGCCGATGCCGATCCGGGTGGTGCGCTGCAGGGACATTCTGGCTCCGGCTCAGGCGTTCGATCGCGCTTCCTGCGCGACCCGGCCGCCGCTCAGGAACAGGGGCAGCGTGACGATCAGGAAAAGGATGTAGACGGCGACCTCGCCGACCGTCGGCGTGTCCTGGTAGCCGAAGATCCCGGCCAAGACCGAGCCGAGCGGTCCGTCGATCGGCAGGATATGGCTGACGTCGAAGGCGATCTCCTGCAGCCCGTTCCACAGCCCGGCCTCGTGCAGCGCCCGCAGCGACCCGGCCAGGAGGCCGGCGGCGACCACCAGGATGAACAGCCCGGTCCAGCGGAAGAAGCGCTTCAGGTTCAGCCGGACGCCGAACCAGAAGATGGCGAAGCCAACCGCGACCGCGACCGCCACGCCGGCCAGGGCGCCGATCGGCGCCTCCAGCCCGACATCCTGCTGGAAGGTGGCCAGCAGGAAGAACACCGATTCCAGCCCCTCGCGGGCCACCGCGAAGAAGGCCATGCCGATCAGCGCCAGGCCCTTGGCGTCGGGTCCGTCCAGCGCGGCGTCGACCGAATGCTGCAGCTGCGCCTTGATCGAGCGCGCGGCCTTGCGCATCCAGAACACCATCGAGGTCAGGATGCAGACCGCGACCAGCCCGACGATCGCCTCGAACAACTCCTGCTCGCGCTGCGGGAACTCGGCGCTGACCAGGTCCAGCACGATGCCGACGGCGATCGAGAGCAGCACGGCGACGGCGATGCCGATCCAGATCAGCGGCATCCATTGCGACCGGCCGGTCTGGCGCAGATAGCCGGCGATGATGCCGACGATCAGGGCGGCCTCGATGCCCTCGCGCATCATGATCAGGAACGGTACAAGCATCCCGACATCATCCCGAACCCGCCGCCTGCGGCGGCCCACATGCTCGCGATCAGTTGCGAGCAAGAATGCGTATCTCTCGCAATTCTTCTGCTCCGATCGCCCGGCGTTGTCGAGGCCGCTTCGCTGCGAGATTGGTTAAATTTGTCGTAATCCGGCGGCGCGCCGGCCTTCCGGCCGGAACCGACGATGCGCGGCCGCTGTTGGCGGGGGAGAGAAGGAGCCCGCCCATGCCCGAGACCGGAGCAAACAAATCCGCCGCCAGCGCCGCGGCGGAACTTGGATCGAAGTCGACGCGCGCCGCCGCCGAGTTGGATACGGCCATGAACGAGGCGAAGGCCGCCCGCCACGATCTGGAGGCGGATCTCCGCGCCCTGCGCGAGGATGTCGCCCGGCTCGGCGAGACGATGGCGTCGCTGGCCCAGGCCCGGGCGAATGCGCTCGACGAGGCGGTGCATCGCAACCCCTGGTCGGCCGTGGTCGCTGCCCTGTGCATCGGCTTTTGCTTTGGCGTCAGGGCGCGGCTTTAG
>NZ_JASATH010000330.1:0-4713 GCF_038440215.1 Inquilinus sp. OTU3971
TGCCGTCAGCCGGCCGGGCGCTGCGCCGCCGCCGGGACGATGCCGTCGGCCAGCAGGCCGTGCAGCTGCTCGAGATAGCCGTCGCGGGACCGCGCCGTCGGGTCCGAGGTCATGACCACGGTCAGGCGGAGATCGGGCACGACATAGACCATCTGCCCGCCGAAGCCCCAGCCGTAATAGACCGGATGGCCCTGCGCCTCGGTGATGAACCAGCCATAGCCATAGGCGTGGCCGGTGAAGGGTGACCGGGTGCGTGGCGTCCATGAGGCCTCGACCCAGCCTTCCGGCAGCACCCGCTTTCCGTCGATCACGCCGTCCTGGCGGTACAGCTCGCCGAAGCGCAGCAGGGCGCGGGGCGACAGCACCATGTCGTTGCCGCCGACATAGATGCCCTGCGGGTCGCGCGGCCAGTCCGGGATGGTGATGCCCAGCGGCCGGCCCAGCCAGTCGCGCATCAGCGCCAGGGTGCTGCGGCCGGTCAGCCGGGTCAGGGCCGCCGACAGCAGGTGGCTGTCGCCGGTCGAATACAGCATCCGCCCGCCGGGCCGGTCGACGAAGGGCCGGGACAGGATGTAGCGCACCCAGTCCGGGCTGCTGGTCCAGCGCCCGTAATTCGGGCCCGAGGTGCGGTCGAGCCCGGCCCGCATCGACAGCAGATGGTCGATGGTGACCTGGCCGAGCAGCGGGTCCGGATCCGCCGGCAGCGCTGCGGCCAGGATCGGGGCGACCGGCTGGTCGAGCCCGGTGAAGACCCGGCGCTCGAGGGCGATGCCGACCAGCGCCGAGAGGATCGATTTCGACGCCGACTTGATATTCACCGGCCGGTCCAGCCCCGGGCCGCGGAAGGCGCGCTCCGCCACCGGCACGCCGTCCTGGGCGATGATCAGCGCCCGCAGCCGCGGCAGCGCCGCCGCCCGCTGCAGCACGGCGTCCAGCTCGGCCGGGTCCAGCCGCGGCTCCGGCACTGTGGTCATCAGAGGGGTGGCGATCTGGGCGGCAGAGGGCATCGCCGCCAGCATGAGGCCGGACGCGATCAGGGGCAGCAACCGGGTCCGGAGCCGTCGCATCCCGCGAATGTGGGCCCGGCGCAGCGAAGCGCAAGGGGCTGCCCGCCGGGGGCCTCCTTCGTAAGTCGCGTTTCCGTCGCCGGCCTCCGCGCCTAGGCTTGGCGGACTCGCAGCAATGGAGGCCGGTGATGCTGCCGCGCTGGCTGATCCCGACCCTGGCCCTGATCGCCGGCCCCGCCGCCGCGCAGACGCCCGCGCCGACGGCGGTGTTCCCGTTCGAGCTGGCCGACACCAGCGGCGAGGTCGCGTCGCCCGGCCATGACGCGCGGATCGCCCTGGCCACCGAACAGCTGGCCCGCAAGCTGGAAGGCTCCGGCCGCTACCGGCCGGTCGACCTGGCTCCGCTGGCGGCGAAAGTCGCCGCGACGGCGCCGCGATACAGCTGCGGCGGCTGCTGGCTGGACGTCGCCCGGGAGAGCGGCGCGGAGCTGGCGGTACTGGCCTCCGTCCACAAGGTCTCGACCCTGATCTCGACCATGGACATCTGGGTCGCCGACCTGCGCAGCGGCCAATACGTCGCCCATGTCCAGGGCCAGATCCGCGGCGACACCGACGCCGCCTGGCTGCGCGGCGTCGACTTCCTGGTCGACGAGCGGCTGCTGCGGCAGCCGCCATGAAGAAAGGGGCCGGCGCTGGGCCGGCCCCTGGCTTGGATCGGATCCGCAGGCTTACTTCACCGGCTCGACATTCGTGCCGACGCGCTTGAACAGGGCGTAGCCGGACTTGGTGCGGTCGCCCTTGGAGTCATAGGCGATGTCGCCGATCACGGTCTTGTAGTCGGTGCCGTCATGCAGCGCCGCCGCCACCTTCGCCGGATCGTTCGACTTGGCCTTCTTCGCTGCCTCGGCCCAGACCTGGACCGCGGCATAGGCGTAGAGGGTATAGCCGGCCGGGTCGATGCTCTTGGCCTTCAGCGCCGCGACCACGTCCTTCGCCGCCGGGTTGGTCTCGGGCGGGTTGTCGATGGTCAGCAGCACGCCCTCGCCGGCCGGGCCGACGATCGACCAGAAGTCCTGGGCATAGAGGCCGTCGCCGGAGATGAACTGCGCCTGCAGCCCCTGATCGCGCATCTGCCGCAGCAGCAGGCCGGCCTCGTTGTACAGGCCGCCGTAATAGACCACGTCGATGTTCTGGGACTTCAGCTTCGAGATCGTGGCCGAGTAGTCGAGCTCGCCCGGCGTGATCGTCTCATAGGCCGTTTCTTTCACCCCGGCGGCGTTGACCGCCGCCTTGGTGGCGTCGGCCAGGCCCTTGCCGTAGGTGGTCGAGTCCTGGACGAAGGCGATCTTCTTGTCCTTGAACTTGTCGGCGATGTAGGCGCCGGCGACCTTGCCCTGCTGGTCGTCGCGGACCACCGTCCGGAACACGGTCTTGTAGCCCTTCTCGGTCAGGTCCACCGCGGTGGCCGAGGGGGTGATCATGATGATGCCCTCCTCGTCATAGATCGGGGCGGCGGCGACCGTGGCGCCCGACAGGGTGTGGCCGACGACCGCGACCACTTTCTTGTTGACCATGTCGTTGGCGACCTGCACGGCCTGGCGCGGATCGCCGGCATCGTCGCCGAACTCGACCACGATCTTCTCGCCATTGACCCCGCCGGCGGCGTTGATCGCCTCGACCGCCGCCTCGACGCCGCGCCGCTCCTGCAGCCCGTAGGGCGCGTTGCCGCCACTCAGCACGAACGCGGCCCCGATGGTGACGTCGGCCCAGGCGGCCGATCCGCCGAAGACGGTGGCCAGGGCCAGGGCCGAGGCCAGCGTCCTGCTGCGGAATCTGCTCATGCGAATCTCCCTCTTCACTCCGGCGGGCCGGATGCCCGCACTTTGGGCAAGAGGGTAAAGCGATTGCAGGCCCGGCGTGAATTCGTTTGTTGCGGAGCCGGCGTTTCGGCCCGTCCCGGTTTCGTTTCGATCGGTCGGCCGGGCCGTTCCATCAGGAAAATATCCCGGCCGGCCGATCGGCCGGATTTGTGCCGAATCGGCTCAGACCGTCTCGGTCACCTTGCTCAGGTTGCGCGGCGCATCGGGCGACAGGCCGCGGGCCTCCGACAGGGCGGCGACGAAGGGGTAGAAGGCGCCGATCGCCAGGATCGGGTCCAGCGTCGGGTGCAGCGGCGGCGGCAGCGGCAGCGTCGCCCCCTCCACCCCCGGTGCGCCGGCCAGCAGGACATTGGCACCCAGGCCGCGGAACTCCGCCGCCATCTTCAGCACGCTGTCCCGCCCGCCGTCGTTCGGCGCGTAGGCCAGCACCGGATAGCCGGCCTCGACCAGCGCCTTGGGGCCGTGCATGATCTCGGCCGCGCTCATCGCCTCGGCCTGCAGGATGCAGGTCTCCTTGAACTTCAGCGCGCTCTCCTGCGCGACGCCCAAGTTCAGGCCGCGGCCGGCGACCATCATCCGATCGGCCTTCACCAGCGCCTCGATGGCCGGCGACCAGTCGCTGCGCACGGCGGCCTCCAGCGCCTCCGGCAGCCGCTGCAGCGCGGCCTGCAGCTCCGCATCCTCGGCCCATTCGGCGACCAGCCGGGCGGCGACCACCAGGCTGGCGATGTAGGATTTGGTCGCGGCCACGGCGCGCTCACGCCCGGCGTGCTGGTCGAGGACGATCTCCGCCGCCTGCGCGGCCGGGCTGTCGGTCGAATTCAGCACGGCGACGGTCAGCGCGCCGCGCTCGCGGGCGCGGCGCACCGGCGTCACCAGGTCCGGGCTGCGGCCGGATTGCGACACGGCGATGGCCAGGCTGCCCTTCAGGTCCAGGTCGGAATGCCCCAGCGTCTCCAGCGAGGGCGGCAGCGAGGCGGTGACGACACCCAGCCGGCTGCCCAGCAGATAGGCGGCATAGGTCGCGGCGTGGTCGGAGCTGCCGCGGGCGATGGTCACGGCGAAGCGCGGCCGGGCGGCGCGCAGCCGGGCGGCCAGGTCGCGGACCAGATCCGCGTCGGCGGCCAGCAGGTCGGCGATGCGGGCCGGGGCCTCGCGCGCCTCCTCAAGCATGATCGAGGTCAATCGACTCTCCTTCGACATGGACGCTGATGACCCGCAGGCCGGCGTCGAGAACGACGATGTCCGCCCAGGCGCCGGGCGCCAGGCGGCCGCGATCGGCCAGGCCGAGATAATCGGCGGCCAGGGTCGAGGTGCGGCGCGACGCCTCCTCCGGCGCCAGGCCGATGGCGACGAAATTGGCGAAGGCCTGGTCCATGGTCAGGCAGCTGCCGGCCAGGGTGCCGTCGTCCAGCCGCACGCCATTGCCGCATTTCCGCACCGTGTGCCGGCCCAGCCTGTAGTCGCCGTCCGGCATGCCCGAGGCGGCGGTGGCGTCGGTGACGGCGTAGAGCGACGGGATCGCCCGCAGCGCCGCCCGGATGGCGCCGGGATGGACGTGCAGCAGGTCGGGGATCAGCTCGGCATGCTCGGCATGGGCCAAAGCGGCGCCGACGATGCCGGGGGCGCGGTGGTGCAGCGCCGTCATGGCGTTGAACATGTGGGTGACGCCGTCGATCCCGCGCGAGAAGGCCTCGGCCGCGGTCTCGTAGTCGCAGGAGGAATGGCCCAGCTGCACCCGGATGTCGCGCGCCGCCAGGAAGGCCTGCAGGCTGCCGTCGGGGTCGGCCTCCGGCGCCCAGGTGACGACCCGGATGTCGGCGCGG
>NZ_JASATH010000331.1:0-4644 GCF_038440215.1 Inquilinus sp. OTU3971
AGTCCCGGCACACACTGGCGGCCGGCGGTCGATCCAGGGCTGGGCCGTCTCCAGCTGGGTCGCCAGGCGCAGCAGCGTCGCCTCGTCGCCGGTGCGGCCGACCAGCTGCACCCCGACCGGCAGCCCGTCCAGCGTCCAGTGCATCGGCAGCGACACCGCCGGCAGGCCGGACAGGTTGAACGGGAACATGAACACGGCGTCCGACCACAGCGCGTTGTAGGCGTCGTAGTCGGTCATGGTCATGTCCCATTGGCCGAAGGGCCGCGGCGGCTGGGTCAGGGCCGGGGTCAGCACGGCGTCGAAGGGCAGCAGCTGCCCGACCAGGACCCGGCCGAAGCGGCGCAGCGCCTCGATATCATCGGCGTGGCGGATGCCGCCGATCGACCGGCCGCGCTCGATCGCGGCCCAGACCACCGGCGCGACATCCGCCGGCGTCACCGGCCGGCCGACCTGCGGCTCCAGCGCCGCGAACATCCCCGCCGTCTGCACCGCCGCCATGTCGGTGTAGACCGACCAGGCACGCAACGCGTCGAAGTCGAGTTCGTGCTCCTCCACCGCATGGCCCAGGCCCTCCAGCAGCCGCGCCGTGCCGTGCACCGCCGACAGCACCTCGGGGTGGACCGGACCGCCATCCGGCGCCCGGGTGACCAGGCCGATGCGCAGCCCCTTCGCCGGCTGCCGGGCCGCGGCGGCCCAGCCTTCCGCCGGCGCCTGCGGCGTGTAGGGATCACCCGGTGTGCCGCCGGCCACGGCGTCGAGATAGGCGGCGGTGTCGCGCACCGTGCGCGAGACGCAGAGGGAATAGACCCCGCCATACCAGACATCGACCGCGTCCGGGGCGAAGGTGATGCGGCCGCGCGACGGCTTCAGCCCGACCAGGCCGCAATTGGACGCCGGCACGCGGATGGACCCTGCGCCGTCGGTGGCCTCGGCCAGCGGCACCATCCGCGCCGCCACTGCCGAGGCCGACCCGCCGCTGGAGCCGCCGGGGGTGACGCCCTCGCGCCAGGGGTTGTTGGTGCGGCCGTAGAGCTTCGGCTCGGTCGAGATGCACCAGCCGATCTCCGGCACGTTGCTGCGGCCGAGCGGCGCCAGCCCGGCGCGCTTGATCCGCCGGGTCAGCTCGCTGTCGCCGCCGGCCGGCAGGTCCCGGAAATAGGCGCAACTCCAGCTCGCCGGCACGTCCTGCCATTGCGAGGCGAGGTCCTTCATCAGGAAGGGCACGCCGGCGAAGGGCGCGCCGGCCGGCGCCCGCGCCGCCAGGTCCCGGCCGATGTCGTAGGCCTTGCGGGTGACGGCGTTGAGCTGCGGGTTCAACCGGTCGATCACGGTGATCGCGGTCTCGACCAGCTCGGCAGCCGAGACCGCGCCGCTGCGCACCCATTCGGCCAACCCCAGCCCGTCACGCGCCGCATAGTCGCGGATCAGGGCCTCGGTGACGATCGCCATGCGCTTCCCCTGCTGTCAGTTTCGGGGGAGGCTAGCACGGCAGGAGCGGCCGGCAAGCCCGGCGGGGCGTCCTCTCAGGCCGCCTCGGCGTCGGTCAGGCCGGCCTCCCAGGCCAGCAGGGCCTGCTTCTTGCTGGGACCCCAGCGGTAGTTGTGGATGATGCCGCTGGCCCGGATCACGCGGTGGCAGGGGATCAGCACCGAGACCGGATTGGACCCGACCGCGCCGCCCACGGCGCGGCTGGCGGTCGGCCGGCCGATCGCGGCGGCGACGTCGCCATAGCTCGCCACCCGGCCGGGCGGGATCGACAGCAGCGCTTCCCAGACCTTGACCTGGAAGTTGGTGCCGCGCAGCAGCACCGGCAGCGGCGGGCGCTCAGCTACCGGCGCGAACATCCGCGCCACCACCGCGGCGGTGGCCGCCTGGTCGCGCACCAGCTCCGCCCCCGGCCATTCGCCGGCGAACTCGGCCACCGCAGCGGCCTCGTCCCCCCTCACGAAGCTGAACCAGCAGACGCCGCGATCGGTGGTGCCGACGATGCAGCGGCCGAACGGGCTGGACTGCAGGCCCCAGCGGATCACCAGGCCGGCGCCACACGCCTTCCAGTCGCCCGGAGTCATTGCCTCGCAGGTCACGAACAGGTCGTGCAGCCGCGACGGGCCGGACAGGCCGGTGTCGAGCGCGGCGTCGAGCAGGCTGGTCGGGGCGCTGAGCAGCCTTCGGGCATGGTCGAGCCGCAGATACTGGGCGAAGCGCTTCGGGCTGATCCCGACCCAGCGCGAGAAGACGCGCTGGAAGTGATGCGGGTGCAGCCCGGCCTCGGCCGCCAGCGTCGCCAGATCGGGCGGGTCGTCGCGCCGCTCCACCAGCAGGGCGATGGCCCGTGCCACCGCGTCGTGGCGCGGCTCGTCGGCGGCGCCGATCACGTCAAGGGAGGCCGGCTCATCGGCGAGAAGGGCGTTCATGACGCCACTGTCCCGCCGCCAACTCCGGCGGACAACCCGGAAGTTGCGGTCAGCCCTCTTCCGCCGCCAGCCAGTTCAGGTGCCAGCGGCTGTCCGGCGGCACGGTCCGGCCCTGGCCGGTGCCGTCGCGCTGCATGGTCAGGAAGCCCGGCAGGGCCGGCGCCACCACCGACTCCCACAGCCGCTCGACATCGCGGAAGCCCTGCAGCCGGGCGGTCGGCCGGACCTCGTCATGGGCCGCCAGCAGCTCCCGCGCCCGGTCCGCCAGCCAGTCCGCCTGGCGCGCCACCATCGCCTCGCCGTCGCGCCGGCTCGACTGCGCCGCATCCGGCCCCATGGCGAAATGCGGTCCCGGTTCGCCCTCCGGCGGCAGGCGCGAGCTGTCGACGCAGTCCGGCTCGATCGCCCAGAGCTGCGAGGTCTCGATCTGCCCGGCATGGTCGCCGCGCGACGGCCCCTGCCCGTCGATGCCCTCGCGGTCGGCCTCGAAATCCGGCAGCGACAGCAGCCGGGCACCGATGAAGGGCTGCACCAGCCCAATCATGGTCTTCAGGTCGCGGTAGTTCTGGCCGTAATGGCCGGTCAGCAGGATCACCGCCTTGAAGCCGATCCGGTCGGCGGCGCGCAGCTGGTAGCAGATGTTCTTGAAATGCTGCCAGGGCGGCAGCGCCGTCAGCCAGTCGCGCGCCACCTCGCCGACATGGGCGCGGGACCAGATCGCGTAATCGCCGACCTCATGGATGTGCCAGTAGTCCGGCGGCGCGACGATGCCGCCGCCGCGCCGGGCCGCGGCGCAGGCGATGCCATGCGCCTTCAAGGCATCCAGCCCGACCGCGTTGTGCGGCCCGTGCGGCTCGCACAGGCCGTAGGTCAGGTACAGCACCGGCGCCTCGGCGAAGCGGCGCTCCAGCTGATCGGGGAACATCCGCTCCCAGCGGACCTCGTCCATCGCATCCCTCCGTTCGCGACCCGCGACGGCGGGCGGTTGATCAAGTCTCGGCGCTGCCGCGCAGCCGGTCGAGCGCCGCTGACAGGTCGCGCGCCAGATGGGCACGGTCGGACGGCGCCAGGAAGCCGCCGATGGCGAAGCGCTGGCCATGGCTGGTCAGGGTGACGCGGTTCTGGCCGACCTCGCTGCGGTCGACATCGACCCGCAGCCAGTAGGGCTGCAGATCGATCCGGTGCGACACGCCGCGCTGGTCGCCATGCTCGATCACCAGCCGGCCGGCGGTCAGGCGCAGGCTTTCCCAGCTGCGCTCGGCCCGGCGCAGATTCGACCGCATCAGGACGAACAGCAGCACCGCGTCCAGCCCGTAGAAGCCGAGCACCGGCCAGGCGCCGAGCATCAGGAACAAGACGCCGTTGAACAGGCTGGTGACGCCGACCACGCCGATCACCAGCCAGAAGCCGATCGGCCCCAGGCTGCGCTTCGGCTGCAGCAGCCGCTCGAACAGGACCGGGTCCTCCGCGACGCCGCCATGGGTGCCGATCCGGGTGAGGCTGCTGCTGCGCATGCTGAGAGCATAGTCCGACGGAAAGGCATGGCAATGGCCGATGGCGCGGCCTGCTGGGCCTCGCTAGGCTGCGGCGCATGAAGCCAGCCGCGATCGACACCTTCTATGCCCGACTCGCCGCCCGCATGCCGGAGCCGCGGACCGAGCTGCAATACAGCAGCCCCTTCACCCTGCTGGTCGCGGTGGTGCTGTCGGCCCAGGCCACCGATGTCGGGGTCAACAAGGCCACCGGGCCGCTCTTCGCCGTCGCCGACACGCCGGCGAAGATGGCGGCGCTGGGGGTGGAGGGGCTGTCGCGCTACATCCGCACCATCGGCCTCTACAACATGAAGGCGAAGAACGTCATCGCCCTGTCGGAGATCCTGCTGCAGCAGCATGGCGGCGAGGTGCCGCGCGACCGGGCCGCCTTGGAGGCGCTGCCGGGGGTCGGCCGCAAGACCGCCAATGTGGTGCTGAACGTCGCCTTCGGTGAGCCGACCATCGCCGTCGACACCCACATCTTCCGGGTCGGCAACCGCACCGGCCTGGCGCCGGGCAAGACGCCGGACGCGGTGGAGAAGGTGCTGGAGCGGGTGACGCCGGACCGCTGGAAGCTGCACGCGCATCACTGGCTGATCCTGCACGGCCGCTACACCTGCAAGGCGCGCAAGCCGCTGTGCCCCGCCTGCGCCGTCGCCGACCTGTGCGAATGGCCGGAGAAGAGCGTGCCGGGCTAG
>NZ_JASATH010000332.1:0-4642 GCF_038440215.1 Inquilinus sp. OTU3971
CCCCCCGCCCCAATCCCCCCCCCCCCGTCCTTCGCGCGCGCCCCCCCCCCCAGCCCCCTCCCCCTGCCCCCTCCCGCAAGGGGAGGGGGGATTAGAAGAAAACGGACCGAGAAGCTCCCGCAAGCGAGAGAGGCAACGCTTACTACCTCAGGCGCTCGCGCGGGCCTCCGCCGCCATCGCCCCCTCCTCATCCCCCGCCAGCCGCAGCGCGCGGGCGGTCAGGCGCCAGTTGAACGGGCTGCCCGGCTTGGCCTCGGTGCGCTCCGCCGCCAGCGTCCGCGCCAGCTCAGCCTGGCCGCCGCGCAGCGCTGCTTCCACCAGGGTGAGGTTCAGCACGTCGCGCTGGGCGTGGCTGCCGCCGAAGCGGTGCGCCACCGCCCGCACCGGCACCAGCAGCTCGACCACCGTCTGATAGTCGCCGGCGCCGAAGGCGCGCAGCGCCCGGCACACCGGCAGCCCGACCTCGGCCGTCATCGCCGCGTTGGTGCCGCCCGCCGCCATGCTCCGGGCCTGCGCCGCCAGCAGCCGGTCGGCATCGGCGTCGCGGCCGGTGGCGACGAAGGCCATCATCGCGTGCATGTCGTTGAAGGCGTAGTAGCCGTCCTCGGCCATCGGCGCCCAGGTCTCGGCCAGCTCGGCCCAGCGGCCGCCGCCATCCACATCGCGCAGATGCAGCCGCCACAGCAGCGCCGTCGCGTCCAGCGTCTCCAGCGCCACCGGCGACGGCTGCGGCCGGATCGCCTCGTCGTACAGCCGCAGCACCGTCGCGGTCTCGCTGAGGTCGAGATGGTACAGCGCCAGGTGCCACCAGTTGTGGAAGGCGAACATGTTGTCCGGCGCCCAGTCGCCGGTGCGGCCGGTCAGCCAGCCGACGCCCTCCGGCAGCCGGCCCTGCATCTCCATGACATGGGCCACGGCATGGATCGCCCAGGGGCCGCGCGGCTGCAGCGCCACGGCCCGGCGGCCGGTCGCCTCGGCGGCGCGGTAGTCGCCGGTCTCCTCCAGCCCGAAGGCGTGCATGCCGAGGACATAGCCGTAGCCCGGCACCGACTCATCCCAGCCCGGCAGCGCCCGGGCGATGCGGTCGCGCAGCAGCTCCGTGTGGCCGAGATAGAAATCGCCGAGATGGGCGGCCTGCAGCGCCAGCCCGTCGCGTGGCCAGGCCTCCGCCACCCGGCCCCAGGCATCGACCGCGCCGGAAAAATCGCCGTCCAGCCAGGCCCGCAGCGCCGCGACATGGCCGCGCTCGCGCTCATTGGCCCCGGCCGCCAGCGCCTCCGCCGCCTCGACGCTCTGGCGCAGCGGCGCCTCGGCCGCCTTCTCGGTCGCCAGCGCCATCAGCGTGCCGCGCAGGCAATGGCCCATGACGAAGCCCGGATCCTCCGCCAGCGCGGCGTCGATCTCGGCCAGCGGGTCGCGGAAATAGCTGTGCAGCCGGTCGGCCGCCGCCTCGTAGCGGTCGAGCGCGGTGCGGCTGGTGGTCGAGACCGGAACGCCGCGGCTGTCGTGAAGGCCCATGACCCGATCCTCCCTGGTCTGGATCAGGATAGCCTAACCCGCCTGTCCCGCGCTGCTTGTGTCCTGCGTCACCCCCAAAAGGCGAAGCCCCCGTCCGGTCGGCGGGGGCTTCGGTGCTTGTCCTTGCGGCTGTAGACCTTGCCGGACGGGACGATCTTGTGGCCGAGCCGGCGGGCGATCAGCGCATGCGGATCGCGCCGCTTCGGCCCGGCCTTCGGCGGCGCGGGCTTTCTCATCTGCCTCTCCTTTCGGGCTGGGCGGCCGTGATATGGCGCTTCGCCGGTCCGGCGCAAGGCCGCAACGTCGTTTGTTAAGAAATATGTGGAAACGCGAAACATCTGGCGCCGGACAGACGTTCATGCCACGAGTAGGCTCCTAGAACGCCGCCGCGGACCGCTCGAGAACCGGGCCCCAGCAGAACCGAGGCATCCCATTACGCGTGCAACCCTTACTCCGGAGCCGGCCCGACCGGGCTTGTCGGCGCGCATCCGACGCATCCGGAAGTACTATCGACGCCACGGCCGCCGCCACCTCTCCACGGTCACGCAGGCAGCCGGTCTCTACGCGCTCTACGGGCTGATGCGCGCCCTGCCGCTCGACCTCGCTTCCGGCCTCGGCGGCTGGGTCGGGCGCGCCCTCGGGCCGCGCCTCGGCGCCTCGCGCCGGGCCGACGCCAATCTGCGCCTGGTGATGCCGGAGCTGTCGGCCGCCGGGCGCAAGCGCGTGATCCGCGGCATGTGGGACAATCTCGGCCGGGTGATCGCGGAGTTCCCGCATCTCGGCCGGCTGCGCCGCAGCGAGGCCCGGCGGCCCCGGCGCATCCAGGTCGAAGGCATCGAGCATTTCCTGTCCGCCCGCGACGGCGGCCGCGGCGTGGTGATGGCGATCGGCCATTTCGGCAATTGGGAGGTCGGGGCCGCGGTCGCCGCCAATCACGGCGTGCCCTTCACCGCCATCGCCCGGCCGCCGAAGAACCCGCTGGTCGGCCGGCTGCTGCACCGCATCCGCAGCTCGGTCGGCACCATCATGCTGGAGAAGCGGATGGAGGGGTCGGACGCCAAGCGCGCCCTATCGGTGCTGCGCGCCGGCGGCGTGCTCGGGATGATGGTCGACCAGCGCTACAATGGCGGGCTGAAGGTGCCGTTCATGGGCCATGACGCCATGACCTCGCCCGGCGCCGTGGCCATGGCCTACCATCTCGACTGCGCCGTGATCCCGGTCCGGATCGAGCGGCTGGCCGGCGCCCGCTACCGCGCGGTGTTCGAGCCGCCGCTGGCGATCCGGCGGACCGACGACCGCAAGGCCGATATCGAGGCGGCGACGATCGCGCTGAACGAGGTGGTCGAAGGCTGGGTCCGCGCCCGGCCCGAGCAGTGGCTGTGGCTGCACAAGCGCTGGATGATGCCCCGCCCGCGCAAGCTGCGGCAGCGCGTCCTGGCCTACAAGGCCAGCCTGGCGGCCCTGAAAGACTGAGGGCTACAGCGCCGATCCGGCGTCCAGCACCACATTGGCGCGGTATTCGACGCCGAGCGCGACATAGCCCTCCGCCAGCTTGCGGTGGTGCTCGTGCTCCTCGTCGGTCAGGGCGCGCACGAACCGGGCCGGGCCGCCGGCCCAGAGCTGCCCGGCCGGCACGCGCTTGCCGGGAGTCAGCAGCGCCCCGGCCGCGACCATGGCCCGGCTCTCCACCACCGCCCGGTCCATGACGCAGGCCTTCATGCCGACGAAGCTGCGGTTCTCCAGCGTGCAGGCGTGGATCAGCGCCATATGGCCGATGGTGACGTCGTCGCCGATGTAGGTCGGGCCGTCGGCCGAGGCGACATGGATCACCGTGCCGTCCTGGATGTTGGTGCGGGCGCCGATCCGGATCGGCTGCATGTCGCCACGGATGACGCAGCCGAACCAGACGCTGGTGCCCGGCCCGATCTCGACATCGCCGATCACGACGGCGCCGGGCGCGATGAAGGCGTCCGGCGCGATCCGCGGCTCCTTGTTCCGATACGGCAGGATCACCGCGCCCGCAGCCATAAGGTCAGGCCGCCTGCGAGTGCGCCGGCAGCAGCCCGGCGGTCGGGGCCAGCCCCAGCGCCAGGTTCAGGTTCTGCACCGCGGCGCCGGACGCGCCCTTGCCGAGATTGTCGAGCTGGGCCACCAGCAGCGCCTGCTGCTCCTTGGCATTGCTGAAGACGAACAGCCGCAGCTGGTTGGTGCCGTTCAGCGCCTCGGGCTCCAGCTCCGCCAGCGCCTCGGCATCGGCCAGCGGCGCGACCGAGACGAAGGCCTGGCCCTGATAGTGCTCGGCCAGCGCCGCATGCAGGTCGGCGGCCGAGGGGCGCTTCGGCAGCGCCCACAGCGGCAGCGGCAGCGACACCAGCATGCCCTGGGCGAACTGCCCGACCGAGGGCACGAAGATCGGCGCATGCGTGAGGCCGGACCAGCGCTGCAGCTCCGGCACATGCTTGTGCGCCAGCTTCAGCCCGTACAGGTAGAAGGGCGGGCCCTTCTTCTCGGCCTCGTAGCGGGCGATCAGGCTCTTGCCGCCGCCGGTATAGCCGCTGACCGCGTTGACGGTCGCCGGGTGGTCCGCCGGCACCAGGCCGCGGTCGATCAGCGGCCGCAGCAGGGCGATGCCGCCGGTCGGGTAGCAGCCGGGGTTGGAGATGCGCTTCGACGCCGCCACCGCCTCGGCCTGGCCGGGCGCCAGCTCGGGGAAGCCGTAGGTCCAGCCCTCGGCGGTGCGATAGGCGGTCGAGGCGTCGATCACCCGCACATCCGGGTTCTCGACCATCGCCACCGCCTCGCGCGCGGCGTCGTCGGGCAGGCACAGGATGGCGGCGTCGACCGAATTCAGCAGCCGGCGGCGGGCCGCCGGGTCCTTGCGCTCGGACTCGGCCAGGCTGACGACCTCGACATCGGCACGGCGGGCCAGACGGTCGCGGATCTGCAGCCCCGTCGTACCAGCCTCGCCATCGATGAACACCGTCGCCGGCATCGCCTTGCCCTCGGTAGAGATCAGAGGGTGATGACTTAACACATCCTCGGGCACAGCCGAACCGGCATCGCGGTCATGGCCGATATTTGCAGGACGACGGTTGAAGGGGGGACAGCCGGCTTTTTCTCCCCC
>NZ_JASATH010000333.1:0-4640 GCF_038440215.1 Inquilinus sp. OTU3971
CGGCATCGGAGGATGCGGATCCGACAGCCACGTCCGGAGGCGATCCGGTGTGAGATCAGGCCGCTCTCGGATCTCCGAAAGCGGCGGCGCCGCATCCGTTGCGGTTCGGGCTTGCCCAGGATTGTGGCAGGAGACGCACCAGGTCTCGGTAATGTCCCGTCCTCTTGCGCTGTCGCCCGGCTGAGCCGCTGCCCCGGCTTGGGGGGCGTAGCTCGGCGCCTCAAGGCCGCGCTCGATGTATCTGCTATCTGCAGACCGTCTTGCGGTCGGGTCCGAGCTGACGGGCGATCGCCGTGATCGACAAGCCCTGCCGATGGAGATCCAGAACCATCCCGAGTTCCCCAACTCGGACCACCGCATCGTACCTTCGGCTCAGCGGGCACCGTCAGGACAAGCTGCACGAGGGCCTTTACACGAAGATCCCCGTACAAGACTGGAGTGGCGGTAGACCGTCACCGCCTTCACTGTCTTCCAGAGGCCATGGGCCATCGCGTGCTCGAGCTGCCGCACGCCTTTGCGGTCGGACGAGGTCATCATCCCGACGCGCCGACTGTGACCGGCATAGTCGGCCGACCCGAGGCCTATCCGGCCAATCACCCGCTTGACTAGGCGGGCGACGGTCCGGCCGTCGATCGGCAGCAGACGGCCATCGGGGTCCGGGGGGCATCGCGCCACAGGGATGGATCCGGCAGAACAGCGGGCCGGGATTGTCGCCGCGGCGCGAGCCAGGCCTTGAGGGCCGTCACGGTGCAGAGCGGCTCGCCGGGTACGGCACGGATCGCGACCTCGGCTCCTCCCCTTCCTGGTCGCCCTTGGACCGGGCGACGAACACCACCAGACCCTCGGGGGTTAAGCGGGCGGCGCCGCCGCCCGATGGTCGATGCTGGCAATGGTTTGTCTGGTCGAACATGGCACGTATATTTCTGATTGGTTCGGACTGGCGGCGCAGTTCATGAGAGCGACCCTCAAACGGACATAAGTGGATACATGTGGCAATGTCTGAGCCTAGCCCTGATGTCCCCTATTGGAGTCGCGATATTGCCGAGTTGAGCGCTGATTTTCGCTCGGGCCACCGGGGCATGGCGTCCCAAAATGCCGCCGAGCAGCTGCGTCTGATCGGCCCCAATAGCATTGAGGACGCGCAGCGGCTCGGCGCCCTGCGCCTCCTTCTTCGGCAATTCGAAAGTCCGCTCGTCCTCATTCTTATCTTCGCAGCAGTGGTTTCGCTGGTTCTGCGGCAATGGGTGGATGCCAGCATCATTCTCGCGATCGTGCTCGGCAGTACGCTACTCGGCTTCTATCAGGAGTACCGAGCGTCGGCCGCGGTTGAGGAGCTCAAACGCCGCCTAGCATTGACATGCCGCGTCGTCCGCGACGGCCTTGAGAAGACGGTCCCGGCGAGCGCCATCGTGCCGGGCGACGTCATTGTGCTCTCGGCCGGCAACCTCATTCCCGCCGACGGACGCGTGATCGAGTCCGAGGACTTTCTAGTCAACGAAGCCAGTCTGACCGGGGAATCGTTCCCTGTCGAGAAGCGACCCGGGACCGTTCCGCCGGAGACGCCTATCGCCGGACGCACCAACGCGGTCTACCTCGGCACCTCAGCACAAAGCGGGACGGCGAAGGTCCTTGCGGTCAATACGGGACGCGGAACCGCCTTCGGTGCGATTGCAGCGCGGATCAAGGCCCGCCCGCCCGAGACGGAGTTCGGGCGGGGAATCCGGCAGTTCGGCTACCTCCTGATCCGCGTAATGGTGGTCATCGTTCTGTTCGTGCTGACGGTGAACCAGCTTCTTGGACGGCCATGGATAGAGTCGCTGCTCTTTGCGGTCGCACTTGCGGTTGGTCTGTCACCCGAGCTGCTGCCAGCCATTATCAGCGTGACACTGGCCGCTGGAGCCCGTGCGATGGCCAAACAAGGGGTCATCGTCCGACGCCTCGACGCGATCGAGAATCTCGGCAGCATGGACATCTTCTGCACGGACAAGACCGGTACGCTGACTGAGGGAGCCGTCGCGCTGCAGGATGCTACAGACGCCGAGGGCCGGTCATCGGCCGACGTCAGGCAGCTTGCCTTTCTCAATGCGGCCTTCGAGACCGGTATCGACAACCCACTCGACGCCGCCATCATCGCTATAGGTGAAAGCAGCGGACTGACCACCGGTGGCTATCGTAAGATCGACGAAATTCCCTACGATTTCCTTCGCAAGCGGCTGACAATCGTTGTAGCTGCCGACGCCGATCCAGCGTGGCATCAGATCGTCACCAAGGGCGCTTTTGCGAACGTCTTGGCCATCTGCCACTCGGTTGCCCAGGATGGCGTGGACGTGCCGATTGCGACAGTGCGGCAGGCGGAGCTCGACGCCTTTTACCAGGCGAAGAGCGCAGAGGGATTCCGCGTCCTCGCAGTGGCGACGCGCAAGGTCGCAGCGAGAGACCATTACGTCCACGGCGACGAAAGCGCCATGGTGTTTGCCGGCTTCCTGCTTTTTTCCGATCCGCCCAAGTCAGACGCGCAGCAGACGATCAGCGACCTGTTGAAGCTTGGAATCCGCATCAAAGTGATCAGCGGCGACAATAGGTACGTCACCGGCCATCTGGCGAAAGCGGTGGGGCTCGATCCGAAATCAATGATTACCGGCGAGCAAATGGCAAAGCTCAAGGATGAGGCGCTCTGGCATCTCGCGCCCCATACCGATCTCTTCGTCGAGGTCGATCCCCAACAGAAGGAGCGTGTCGTGCGCGCCTTGCAACGGACGGGACATGCCGTCGGCTATCTCGGCGACGGCATCAATGATGCGCCCGCCCTTCATGCGGCCGATGTCGGCATTTCGGTCGAGCAGGCGGTGGACGTCGCCCGCGAGAGCGCCGACATAATCCTCCTCAACCGCAACCTTGACGTCCTTCGCCGCGGTGTGGAAGACGGCCGCCGGACCTTCGCCAACACGCTCAAATACATCTGCATCACGACCAGCGCAAATTTCGGCAACATGGTCAGCATGGCGCTGGCGGCGCCGCTGCTGCCATTTCTCCCGCTCGCCGCCAAGCAGATCCTTCTCAACAATTTCCTCTCCGATGTACCGTCCATTGCGATCTCAACCGACAACGTCGATCCGGAAACCGTTACGCGGCCCCAGCGGTGGAAGATCCGGGACGTGCGGCACTTCATGATCGTCTTCGGGCTGGTCAGTTCCGCTTTCGATCTGCTGACATTCGCGATCTTGCTTCTTGTCTTTCATGCTGATGAGGCGACTTTTCAGACGACATGGTTCATCATTTCGCTGTTAACCGAACTCGCCGTTGTCCTTGTATTGCGAACGCATCGGCCAGCGTTCCGTAGCATACCGAGCCGCGTGCTAATGTGGACAACCGTCGTCGTCAGCCTCGCCGCCCTTTCCATCCCCTTCCTCGGGTCGCTTGCCTCGGCGTTCGGGTTTGTGCGGCTGTCAACGCTTGAGATGGGGTCGGTGCTGGTCATCCTCGCTGGTTACATCGCAGCGACGGAAGGGGCGAAAGCATGGTTCTATCGAAGGCACGAAACGCCGCTCAAAGGGGCTGGGCGACACCCGCCGGCTTTGGCCAAAGGGAGTCCTGCCCAACGTATTCGGCGATAGTTACTGTCCCAACATCGGCCCCTTCGTAACCCTCCGCCGGGGGCCGCCTTGTGGGGGAGGTCGGTATCGTAGCTAACTGTCGTTACGGATATCCTTACTGACAGTTGGCCATTTCGGCGTCTTGAGATTGTGGAGACGGGCCGCCGCCGCCGCTGGAGCGTGGAAGAGAAGCAGCGGATCGCGGCGGAGTGTGAATAGGCGCCAGGCCGGGACCCCTCAGTATCGCGCAAAGTCAGGCACTTACCGCGCCGATCGGCGTCGGGACCCCATGCCGATTTACAGCGAAGGGCACTGGTCACCTGCAGCGGCGGCGCGACCAACGCTACTCGTCGTCGTCCGGAGTCGGATCCACGCCGCGCTTGTAGGCCGCCCAGGCATCGACCGCGCGGCCGGTGTTGCCGGCTCGGTGCATCCAATACTTCCGCCGGGCCTCGTCGAGCGCATTCCACCAGGCGATGCCGACCTGCTCGTCGGCGGTGGGGGGCGCGATCGGGCTCTGTGGTCACGGCGACCTCCGTTGCAATCGGCGGCACGGCGGCGCCGTCCTGGCGCGCCGCGATGGCCGCGTTGCCGCCGAGTCTAGCCGCTCCGAGTCCCCGCCGGAAGCCCCAACGCCCGATAAGCCCCCTTATCGGGCACACCTATACTCACGGACATTAAGTAATCGAGGATCGCAGCAGCGTTCGATAAGAAGAAATCGGACTGAGATCAAAGACGCTGCAAATACCACCGTTGCCGGACGCGGGTGAACGGCGCGCCTTCGCTGGCCCTCGCGAGGCAACCGCACCCTTCGCTCCGCTCGGAGTCTTCCCGTCCGACGAGAGCAATAGACCCGGGTGGAGACGTCCAGCCCTCTCGGACAGGCTTCCCAATGGTTCCTCGCCGCCCAACCCGCCTGGCCGGGGATGAGCATGGGGAAGAGCAAAGGGAGAGGCTCATGCCTGTGATCGACCACCGTTCCATAGCCGACCGACCGTCCTCCTGGCCCGACGTCGCAGGCTGCATCAGTCAGCGCAGGAGACCGGA
>NZ_JASATH010000334.1:0-4589 GCF_038440215.1 Inquilinus sp. OTU3971
TCCGTCCACGACATCGCCAAGAGCTTCGGCCCGGTCCGCGCGCTGTCCGGCGTGCGGTTCGAGCTGCAGGCCGGCGAGGTGCACGCCCTGATGGGCGAGAACGGCGCCGGCAAATCGACGCTGATGAACGTGCTGGGCGGCGTGCACCAGCCCGACCGCGGCACGGTCAGCCTGGACGGCAGGCCGGTGCGGATCCCCAGCCCGGCGGCGGCCCAGGCGCTGGGCATCGGGCTGGTGCACCAGGAGATCGCGCTCTGCCCCGACGCCACCGTGGCCGAGAACATCTTCATGGCCGAGACCAACGGCCGCCGCGGCCTCAGGCGCGGCCTGTGGCTGGACACGCGCGACCTGAAGCGGCGGGCCGAGGCGGTGCTGGCCAGCCTGCATCCGGTGCCGGTCGATGTCCGGGCCGGCGAGCTGCCGATCGCCAGCCAGCAGATCGTCGAGATCGCCAAGGCCCTGACCCTGAATTGCCGGGTGCTGATCCTCGACGAGCCGACGGCGGCGCTGACCGAGGCGGAGGCCGAGGCGCTGTTCGCCATCATCCGCGGCCTGCAGGCCCGCGGCATCGGCATCATCTATATCAGCCACCGGATGGCCGAGATCTTCGCCATCGCCGACCGCATCACCGTGTTCCGCGACGGCGCCTATGTCGAGACGTTGCAGACCGCGGCGACGACGCCGGAGCAGGTGGCGGCGAAGATGGTCGGCCGGCCGCTGCTTGACCTGTACCCGCCGCGCCGCGGCCCGGCCACAGGATCCCCGCTGCTGCGGGTCGAGGGCCTGTCCGACGGCGGCATCGTCCGCGACGTCGGCTTCGAGGTCCGGCCCGGCGAGATCGTCGGCCTCGGCGGGCTGATCGGCTCCGGCCGCACCGAGACGGTGCAGGCGATCTGCGGCCTGGCCCGGCGCGGGTCCGGCCGGGTCACCTGCGACGGCGCCGAGGTGCCGCCGGGGGACTATCCCGCCGCGATCCGCCAGGGGCTGGTCTATCTGAGCGAGGACCGCAAGGGCAACGGCGTCTTCCTCGACCTGTCGATCGCCCAGAACGTCTCGTCGCTGGACCTGCGGCTGGTGTCGGGCCCGGTCATGGTCAGCCGCCGGCGCGAGGCGGCGCTGGCCGAGGCGATGCGCCAGCGCCTGGGCATCCGCTGCGCCGGCGTGCACCAGCCGGTGGCGACGCTGAGCGGCGGCAACCAGCAGAAGGTGGCGCTGGCCCGGCTGCTGGCGGTCAACCCCCGCGTGCTGTTCGTCGACGAGCCGACGCGCGGCGTCGACATCGGCGCCAAGGCGCAGATCTACGCCATCCTGCGCGAGCTCGCCGACCAGGGCGCCGGCATCGTCGCGATCTCGTCCGAGCTGCCGGAGCTGATCGGCATCAGCGACCGCATCCTGGTCCTGCACGAAGGCCGCCTGGCCGGCGAGCTCAGGGCCGGCGAGATGACCGAGGAGGCGATCATGCAGCTGGCCTCGGGCCTCGCTGTCCAGGAACGCGGACCCGCCGCGCCGCGCCGCGCCGCCATGGGAGACATCAGATGAGCATGGCCGCCGTGGCGCCGATGATGCGCGTGGTCCGGGTCCGCGAATTCGGCCTCCTGGCCATCATCGCCCTCTTGTTCGTGGCGATGAGCTTCGCCTCGCCCTATTTCCTGACCCTGTCGAACATGCGGGCGATCCTCCTGTCCTTCTCGATCGAGGGGATCGTGGTCATCGGCATGACCATCCTGCTGATCGTCGGCGGCATCGACCTGTCGGTCGGGTCGGTGGTCTGCCTGTCGATGGTGATCGGCGGCACGCTGTTCCTGGCCGGGCTGGACCCCTGGTCCGCCAGCCTGATCGCGGTTGCGGCCTGCGGCGCCATCGGCTTCCTGATGGGGCTGTGCGTCACCCGCATCGGGCTGCACTTCTTCATCGTGTCGCTGGCCTTCATGGTGATCACCCGCGGTCTCAGCCTGCTCTTGACCCAGGGCACGCCGCAGTCGCTGTTCTCGCTGCCGAAGGAATTCAAGTTCGTCGGCCAGGGCAGCCTCGGCGGCCTGCCCTTCGTGATCCTGATCTTCCTGGCGCTGATCGCCGTGTTCGACGTGCTGTTGCGCAAATCGGTGCTGTTCCGGCGGGTCTACTACACCGGCAGCAACGAGAAGGCGGCCCGCTTCTCCGGCATCGACACCAAGCGCACCAAGATCATCTGCGCCACGCTGTGCAGCACCCTGGCCGGCATCGCCGGGGTGATCTACATGGCCCGGTTCGGCGCGGCCACCCCGCAATTCGGCGTCGGCATGGAGCTCAGCGTCATCGCCGCGGCGGTGATCGGCGGGGCCAGCCTGAACGGCGGGTCCGGCACCATCGCCGGCGCGGTGCTGGGGGCGGCCCTGCTGTCGCTGGTCACGTCGTCGCTGATCCTGCTCAACGTGCCGGTGTACTGGCAGGACATCATCCGCGGCGCCATTCTGCTGGTGGCGGTGACGATCGATCACCTCCTCAACATGAACAAAGCCCGGGGCTGAGACCGATGCCGCGCCCGCTCTACAGCGAATCCGAAAGACTGCGAAACATCCATCGCGTCCTGGTCATGTTCTACCAGGAGCACCGCTCCCAGGCGGATATCGCGGCGGAGATCGGCATCTCGCCGGCCAGCGTCAACCGCATGATCCGCGAGGGGCATGAGCGGGGGCTGGTCGACATCCGCATCCGCTCGCCCTTCGACGCGGAGGAGGGGTTGTCGTCGACGTTGCGGCGCCTGGGCGGCCTCGATTCGGCGGTGGCGGTGCCCGCGGTCTCGACCGACCCGGCCATCGTCCTGAAATCGGCGGCCGAGGCGGCGGCGACCACGCTGCTGGAAGGCCTGGCCGACGGCATGACCATCGCCGTCTCCGGCGGCGTCGCCCTCTGCGCCACGATCGAGGCGCTGGCCCCGCCGCGGGCCTATGACGTCCGCGTGGTGCCGGCGACCGGCGGCGTGCAGGGCAAGTTCCGCACCGACGTCAACCATGTCGCCGTCGCCCTGGCCGAGAAGCTGGGCGGCAAGGCCTACCAGCTGCACGCCCCGATCTTCGCGGCCAACGAGGCGGAGCGGGCGGCGCTGCTGTCGGTGTCGACCATCCGCAGCGTGCTCGACATGGCGCGCTCGGCCGATGTCGCCCTGTTCGGCATCGGCTCGGTACGCGACGAGCACGCCACCTACCTGACCCTGTCGGACACCGCCGACCGCGGCGCGATCGCGCGCGTCGGGGCCGAGGCGGAGCTCCTGGCCCATCTGCTCGACCATGACGGCCGGCCCTGCGACCACCCGTCGAACCGCCGGCTGGTGGCGCTGACGCTGGACGAGCTGGCAAGGATCCCGCGGCGCATCGCGGTCGCCTCGGGCGCCCGCAAGGTCGAGGCCATCGCCGCGGTGCTGCGCGGCGGCGCGCTGGGCCATTTGATCACGGATGACCGGACGGCGCGTGCGGTCGTCGAAAAGCTGGAGGGCAAGGATGCAGATGCAGCGTGAGATCGGGGCCAGCGGGATCCCCGCCAGCGCGGTGGGGCTCGGCACCTGGGCCATGGGCGGCTGGCTGTGGGGCGGCGGCGACGACGACGCCTCGGTCGCGGCGATCCGGGCCGCGCTCGACGCCGGCGTCACCCTGATCGACACCGCGCCCGCCTACGGCCTCGGCCGGGCGGAGTCGCTGGTCGGCCGGGCGGTCGAGGGCCGGCGCGACGAGGTCGTGCTGGTGACCAAATGCGGCCTGGTCTGGGACACCGACAAGGGCCGTCCCTTCGTCGGCCAGGACGACAAGACCATCCACCGCTATCTCGGCGCCGAGTCGGTGCGGCAGGAGCTGGAGGCCAGCCTGCGCCGCCTGCGCACCGACCATGTCGACGTGCTGATCACCCATTGGCAGGACCCCACGACCCCGATCGCCGAGACCATGGAGGCCCTCTTGGCGCTGAAGGCCGAGGGCAAGGCGCGGGCCATCGGCATCAGCAACGCCAGCGTCGAGGACCTCGCCGCCTATCGTGCGGCGGGACCGGTCGACTGCGTGCAGGAGGCCTACAACATGCTCGACCGCGGGCTGGAGCAGACGCTGATCCCGCCCTGCCGCCAGGCCGGCATCGCCGTGATCAGCTATTCCAGCCTGGCGCTCGGCCTGCTGACCGGCCGGATCGGGCCGGACCGGAGCTTCGACGGCGACGACCTGCGCCGCACCAACCCGCGCTTCTCGGCCGAGAATCGCCGCCTCGTCGCGGCCTTCGCCGCCGACCTCGGCGGCATCGCCCGCGACCATGGCGTGGAGGTCGCCGATGTGGTGATCGCCTGGACCCTGGCGCAGCCCGGCATCACCTTCGCCCTCTGCGGCGCGCGCAACGCCGACCAGGCCCGGGCGAACGCGCGGGCGGGAGAGCTGCGCCTGGCGGCGGACGAGCTGGCGGCGATCGACCGCGCCATCGCCGCCCATCTCGGCCCGGTCGCGGCGGCTGCGTAGGTCCGGGTTCGGGAATGTCTCACTCACACATTGCCCCTTTTGAGTCCCCCCTCCCCTTGCGGGAGGGGGGCAGGGGGAGGGGTCTGGGCGCCGGCCCCCGCGGAGAGCGGGGGGGCACGC
>NZ_JASATH010000335.1:0-4505 GCF_038440215.1 Inquilinus sp. OTU3971
GCCCCCCCAACCCCCCCCCCCCCCCCCCGGGGGGGGGGGGGGGCAGGGGGAGGGGGGTGTCGATCGTAGGACTCCGACACGGCAGGATCTGAAGCTTTCGGCGTCCAGGTCGGATCTCCGGCTCTCTCGGCACGAACCCCCTCCCCCTAGCCCCCTCCCGCAAGGGGAGGGGGGACTATTCAGGCAGTCGCCAGGGCAGAGGCAGTCATGGTCCGTTTTCTGACCGGGCGGCTGCTCGACCTGCTGGTGGTGCTGTTCGGGGTCTCGGTCGTCGCCTTCCTGATGATCCGGCTGATCCCGGGCGACGCGGTGCAGATCATGCTCGGCGCCAACAGCGAGGTGACGCCGGACCGGATCGAAGCGCTGCGCCAGCGCCTCGGCCTCGACCAGCCGCTGGTGACCCAGTATCTCGCCTGGCTCGGCGGCCTCCTGACCGGCGATCTCGGCACCAGCCTGTGGACCGGCCGGCCGGTGCTGGAGGAGATCGTGGCCCGGATCGGCGTCACCATCGAGGTCACGCTGCTGGCCCTGGCCGTCTCGGTGGCGCTGGCGGTGCCGGCCGGCTGCCTGATGGCCTATTTCCGCAACTCGGCGCGGGACTACCTGGTGCGGGTGGTCACCATTGCCGGCGTCACCGTGCCGTCCTTCTGGCTCGGGGCGCTGCTGATCTATCTGTTCCACAGCGTCTTCCCGGCCTTCCCGGCGATCGGCTTCGTGCCGCTGGCCGACGACCCGGTCGGCAACCTGCAGCGCCTGCTGCTGCCGACCATCGCCCTGGCCGTGCCGGTGCTGGCCTCGCTGTCGCGCATCGTCCGCTCCGCCATGCTCGACGCGCTGGGGCAGGACTATATCCGCACCGCCCGGGCCAAGGGGGTCAGCGAGCGGGCGGTGGTGTTCCACCACGCCTTCCGCAACGCCATGATCCCCTTCGTCACCGCGCTGGGCATCTCCGCCGGCTACCTGTTCGGCGGCGCCATCGTGGTCGAGCAGGTCTTCGCCCTGCCGGGCCTGGGCCGGCTGATGCTGGGCGCGATCGCCGAGCGCAACTATCCGCTGATCCAGGCGGCGATCCTGCTGGTCACCGCGGGGTTCGTGGTCGTGAACTTCGTCACCGACATGCTCTATGCCGCCCTCGACCCCCGGATCGGCCTCAGATGACGGCGCCCCTCCCGGAAATCCTGGCGCCGCCGTCGCGCCGCCGCATCGCCGCGCCGCGGCACCCGCTGGTCTGGATCGGCGGGGCGCTGGTGCTGCTGCAGGTCGTGGCGGCGCTGCTGGCGCCCTGGATCGCGCCGGACGATCCGCTGGCCCAGCACGTGATCCGGCGGATGAAGGCGCCCGGCGCCGTGGCCTGGCTCGGCACCGACCAGTTCGGCCGGGACGTGCTGTCGCGCATCCTCTACGGCTACCGCGCCTCGCTCGCCGCCTCGGCCAGCGCGGTGCTGCTGGCGCTCGTCGTCGGCGGCACCCTGGGCGTGGCCGCGGCGCTGCGCGGCGGCTGGCTCGACCGCGCCGGCATGCGGCTGATGGACATCCTGTTCGCCTTCCCGATCATCCTGCTGGCGATCGGCATCGTCGCCATGCTGGGGCCGGGTGCGACCACAACGGCGCTGGCGATCGGCGTCGTCTACATCCCCGTCTTCGCCCGGCTGCTGCGCGGGCCGGCCCTGGTGGTGGCCAGCAGCCAGTACGTGCTCGGCGCCCGCGCCATCGGGGCGGGGGAGGGGCGGGTACTGTGGCGCCATGTGCTGCCCAACCTCGCCAGCGTCATCCTGGTCCAGGCCAGCTTGGCCCTCTCCACCGCGATCCTGGTCGAGGCCTCGCTGTCCTTCCTCGGCCTCGGCACCCAGCCGCCGACGCCGTCGCTCGGCCGCATGCTGGCCGAGGCACGGAGCTATCTGCTGCTGTCGCCCTGGGATTCGATCTTCTCCGGCCTTGCCATCCTGTTGGCGTCTTTCGGCTTCAACCTGCTCGGCGACGGGTTGCGCGACGCGCTCGATCCCAGGCTGCGGGGCAGTGGGTGATGGGTGATGCGAAGACGATGGAAGCGGTGACGGTCCGGCCGCCGGTGCCGGCCGACCTGCCGGTCCTGGCCGGGGTGGCGTGGCGCAGCACCCGCGCCGCCTTCGAGCACATCCTCCCGGCCGGGATCCTGGACCGCAAGCGGCCGGAGGATTTCGCCAACCGCTTCGCCGCCCGGCTGCCCGACCTGCGCATCGCGGTCGACAGCTGCGGCACGCCGCTCGGCTTCTCGCTGATGACCGGGTCGCATCTCGACATGCTGTTCGTCGACCCGGCGGCGCAGGGCCGGTCGGCCGGCACCGTCCTGCTGGCGGACGCCGTGGCGCGCGGCGGCCGCACGCTGGAAAGCTTCGCCCACAACCGGCTGGCCCGTGGCTTCTACGAGGCGCGCGGCTTCCGCCTCTGCCGCTCCTACCGCCGGCTCTACGAGGGGATCGAGATGCCCTTCGTGCTCTACGCCCTGGCCGAGGGGTGACGGGCAGCGTTGCCGGAAACGCATTGCCCGATCGCCGATTTGCCGATAAGTCTTGGGCCGTCGCCTTCCCGGGCGGCGCCGTGGTGATTTGAGCCGACCGGCTTGCGGCCACGTTAATCTCCGCTAAAAGGTCGGTTGCGCGCAGGTCCCGCACGCACCGCCTCCCGGTCGGATCGAGGAGTCGGTGAGATGGATCGTTACGAAGCCCCCAGCGAAGACGAATTCGGCCCCGAGACCGCGCTGATCCGCGGCGGCACCCGACGAACGCCCTATGGCGAGACCTCCGAGGCGATCTTCCTGACCTCGGGCTTCGTCTATGACAGCGCCGCGGCGGCCGAGGCGCGCTTCACCGGCGACGAGCCGGGCTTCGTCTATTCCCGCTACGGCAACCCGACGCTGGAGGTGCTGGAGACGCGCCTGGCCCTGCTGGAAGGGGCCGAGGGCTGTCACGTCACCGCCAGCGGCATGTCGGGGGTGTTCACCGCCCTGTTCTGCCATCTGCGCGGTGGCGACCATGTCGTGGCCAGCCGGGCGCTGTTCGGTTCCTGCTTCGTCATCCTCGGCACCATCCTGCCGCGCTACGGCATCACCACCACCTTCGTCGAAGGCAGCGACCTCGCGGCCTGGGAGGCGGCGATGCGGCCGAACACCCGGGCGGTGTTCCTGGAAACGCCGGCCAATCCGACGCTGGACTTGGTCGACGTCGCCGCGGTGGCCAAGATCGCCCATGCCGCCGGCGCCAAGGTGTTCATCGACAACGTCTTCGCCACGCCGCTGGGCCAGAAGCCGCTCGAGCTCGGCGCCGATGTGGTGATCTATTCCGCCACCAAGCACATCGACGGCCAGGGCCGGGTGCTGGGCGGCGCGGTTCTTGCCGACAAGAAGTTCCTGACCGACGACTTCCTGCCCTATTACCGGCACACCGGCCCGGCCCTGTCGCCGTTCAACGCCTGGGTGCTGGTGAAGGGGCTGGAGACGCTGGGCCTCCGGGTCGAGCGCCAGGTCGCCAGCGCCCACCGCCTGGCGCAGCTGATCGAGGCGCATCCGGCCGCCAAGTGGGTGCGCTATCCCTGGCTGGAAAGCCACCCGCATCACGAACTGGCCAAGCGCCAGATGAAGAACGGCGGCACGCTGGTCTCGCTCGACCTCGGCAGCAAGGCGGCGGCCTTCGCCTTCCTCGACGCGCTGCGGCTGGTCGACATCTCGAACAATCTCGGCGACACCAAGTCGCTCGCCACCCACCCGACCACCACCACCCACCGGGCGATGGAGGCGGCGGACCGCGCCGCCATGGGCATCACCGAAGGTCTGGTGCGGCTGTCGGTCGGGCTCGAGGGGATCGAGGACCTGGAGCGCGACCTGTCCCGCGCCCTCGACGCGGCGAAGCGGGTGGGCTGACGGCCGGGGGTGAGGCACGGCGCCGCGCCCCCTGATCCCGGCGACCGGACTCCCGCCCTGCCGCGTTTAGCCGGGTGAAGGGGGATCTCGATCCCTGGAGTTCGCATGATGAGATGGAAGCTCGCCCTCGCCGCGTTGGCCGGGCTGGCGCTGACGGCCCTGACGGCGACGGCCGCCGATGCCGCGCCGGGCTACACCACCGCCCCGGCCCGGCTGCGCGCCGGCCCGGGGGCCGACTATCCGACGGTGGCGCGGCTGCGGCCGGGCATGCCGGTGCAGATCTTCGGCTGCCTCGACGGCTGGGCCTGGTGCGATATCGGCGTCGGCCCCGACCGCGGCTGGGCCAATGGCCGCTTCCTGGCGGCGGATGTCCAGCATCGCCGCCGGGTCATCGTCGAGGCCGCGCCGGTGATCGGCGTGCCGGTGATCCGATTCGATGCCGGTCCCTACTGGGACAACTACTACCGCGGCCGGCCCTGGTACCACGACCGTGGCCGCTGGGTGCATTGACGGCCAAAGAGAAAGGGGGGGGGGCCGGCGGGGGGCCCCGGGGGCGCCCCCCCGCGCCGCGGCCGGGGCGCGCGACGCCGCGGGCGGGGTGCAATCGGGG
>NZ_JASATH010000336.1:0-4497 GCF_038440215.1 Inquilinus sp. OTU3971
TTTGCCTCCGACCAGGGGGACGTCGTCGAGGTCGATGGTTTCGAACCAGCGGACATGGCAGTCCGTGGGGGGCCTGCCTTGGTCTTGGGCCGGGCCTCCGGCCACGGTCGAGACCGCCGAGGCGGGGAATGAACGACCCATGGATAACTCCTCCGGAAGCCGTCGATGGCGGGTACAGGCGATATCAGGGAGGCGGCGGCTGGCCGTCGGCTCGTCGCAGCGAAGGGCGGCGATGAACCGGGGCGGCAAGGTCGTCCGTTTCCGGCTCCAGCCAGGTCGCGACGACGAGGCCGAAGGGGAGGAAAAGGGCGATCGTCAGGGCCCAGATGATCCACACGCCGCCTACTCCGCGCCGGTCAGCGCCGCAGCCAGGCGAGGAGGCCGACCACCGCGACGATCAGGAGCATGCCGATGAAGGCCTGGAGCACGCCGAAATTCGGCACATCCCGGGCGACGAAGACCGCGGCGATCGCGCCCGCGACGGCCAGCACAAGGCGAATTGGCAGCGACATGTCCACCTCCCGTGTCGTTGGCCATGCTGCCGCGACCGGCACGGTCGGACCTTGATCCAGGTCAAGACGTCCGAGATCCGCGACTTGATCCGGATCAAGGCCGTGGTGGGACCGTCGCCTTCATTATTGCGAATCGAAGGCCGCCCGGCGGAGCCGGGTGACCGCAGGAAAAAGGAACGTGGCGATGACCTACAAGCGGGTTCTGTTCCGGTCGGCGGCGCGGGAGAAGATTCTGCACGGTGTCACCCAGCTGGCCGACGCCGTGCGGGTCACGCTGGGGCCGAAGTCAAAATCCGTGCTGATCCAGAAGCATTGGGGAACGCCCGTCATCTGCAATGACGGTGTGACCATCGCCAAGGAATTCGAGCTCAAGGAGCCCGAGGAGAATCTCGGGGCGCAGATGCTGCGGCAGGCGGCCGAGAAGACGGGCGAGGCCGTGGGCGACGGCACCAGCACCGCGACCATACTCGCGCATGCGTTGTTCGCCGACGGGCTGCGGAACGTGGTTGCCGGCGCCAGTGCGATCGACATCAAGCGGGGGCTGGACACGGCGGCGAAGGCCGCCATCCAGGCGCTGTCGGCGATGTCGGTCCCGGTCGCCGCACGCAGGGAGAAGGAGCAGGTCGCGACCATCTCCGCGCACAACGATCCGGTGATCGGCGGGCTTGTGGCCGACGCGATGGAGAAGGTGGGAGGGGAGGGGGTCATCACGGTCGAGGAGTCGAAGACCACCGAGACCACTCTCGATGTGGTCGAGGGCTTGCGGTTCGACCGCGGCTATATCTCGCCCTACTTCATGACCAATGCGGAGAAGCTCTCGGCCGAGCTCGAGGACGTCTTCATCCTGCTGCATGAGAAGCGGCTGGGCAATCTGCAGGGCCTTCTGCCCCTGCTCGAGGCCGTGGTCCAGTCGGGGCGCCCCCTGGTGATCATCGCCGAGGATGTCGAAGGAGAGGCCCTGGCAACGCTCGTCGTCAACAAGATCCGCGGCGGCCTCAGGGTGGCCGCGGTCAAGGCGCCTGGCTTCGGCGACCGGCGAAAGGCGATGCTCGAGGACATCGCGGTGCTGACGGGCGGCCAAGTGGTCTCCGAAGAGCTCGGGATCAAGCTCGAGAATGTGGGTCTCGACCGGCTCGGGCGGGCCAAGCGGGTGATCATCACCGGCGAGCACACGACGATCGTCAGCGGCGGTGGCCGCAAGGAGGATATCGAGGCCCGCATGAAGCAGATCCGGCAGCAGATCGCCGACACCACCTCGGACTACGACCGGGAGAAGCTCCAGGAGCGCTTGGCGAAGCTGTCCGGCGGCGTCGCCGTGATCCGCGTCGGGGCACCCTCCGAGGCCGAGATGAAGGCGCGGAAGGAGGCGCTGGACGACGCGATCAGCTCCACCAAGGCGGCGGTGGCCGAAGGCATCGTGCCGGGCGGCGGCCTCGCGCTCCTGCGCTGCATCGACGCGGTCGCCGAGGTCGAGGAGACGCTCGAGGGCGACGAACGGACCGGCGCCCAGATTCTGAAGCGGGCACTCGAGGCGCCGGCGCGCCAGATCGCGGAGAATTCAGCGGTCGAAGGCGGCGTGGTGGTCGAGCGCATGCGCAGCGGTGACGGGGCGATGGGGTTCGATGCGGCCCGGAAGATCTATGTCGACCTGATCGAAGCCGGGATCGTGGATCCGACCAAGGTGGTCCGGGTCGCGCTGGAGAATGCCGTGTCGGTCGCGAGCACGCTCCTCTTGACCGAGGCGACCATGACCGAGGTCCCCGAGGCGAGGGCAGAGGCGAAGCAGCCCGTCGACATGGCGATGGACGTGTAGGACGCGCCGTCACGGATTTGACCAGGATCAAGGCTGCGGGCGGCAAGACCGGCCATGATCCCCCCACACTGTGGAGGAGATGTTCGATGAACGCCGTCGATGTCATGACCAGAAAGCCCGTGACCGTGCGCTCGGATCTGCCGATCCTGGCCGCGATCCGGATCATGCTCGGGCGCGGGATCAGCGGCCTGCCTGTCGTCGACGAGGAGGGCGACCTCGTCGGCATGATCACCGAAGGCGACCTGCTGCGCCGGACCGAGATGCGCACCGAGAAGCGCCGGCCCGACTGGCTCGCCTTCTTCACTGGCACCGATCGGCTGGCGCGCGAATACGTCCAGTCGCACAGCCGCAACGTCGCCGACGTGATGACCCGGGACGTGATCTCGGTCTCCGAGGATGCGCCGTTGGAGGAAATCGTGGAGCTGATGATCGGCCGACGGATCAAGCGCGTGCCGGTTCTATGCGGCACCAAGCTGGTCGGCATCGTCACGCGCGCCAACCTGCTGCGTCTTTTGGGCGACCTGCTGGATGTCCGCGCCGAAAGCGGCCATGACGACAAGGCGATCCGCGAGCGGATCTTCGCCGAGCTGAGCGAGCAGCTCTGGGCCCGGGTCGACGGGATGAGGGTCGATGTGAAGGACGGCGAGGTCACGCTCGGCGGTGTCATCACCGACGAGTGGGTTCGCGACGCGCTGCGCGTGGCGGTGGAGAACGTGCCTGGGGTCAAGGCCGTGAAGGATGACATGGTCCTGCTCGAGCCCTTCACCGGCACGGTGCTCGACCCCGTGCTCGAACGGCGGCTCTGACCACGTCGACGCCGGGCCACGCACACGCTGGAAGGCGCCGAGGACTGGTCCTGCCCGGTCGAAGGATCGCTTGAGCGCGCTGGTGCCGCATCCAGCGGGCTGAGCTCCGCCCAAGCGTCGGCCGCCCGGCGGCGCTGGGGCCGGAACGACGTCCTGGCGCATCGGCGCGCATCCGTGGTGCTGGTGCGTCGAGTCCCTGCTCACCCAGGTGCTGGTGATCTTCGTAATCCGGACCCGCGGCGCGCCTTTGGGCGAGCCGACCGCATCCGCTGCTTGCGGCGCTGTCTCTTGGCGTCGCCGGCCTTGCGATCCTCCTGCCGTTCACGGGGGCGAGCGCCTTGCTCGGCATGACGCCGTTGCCTTCGGCCTTCTACCTGTTCCTGGTGATGGCCGTGCCGACCTATCTGGCGATCGTGGAAATCGCCAAGCGACGGCTGTCCCGAGAAGCGGCGGGATGATCGCGATCATGCCTCCATGGGGCAGACCAAAACGGCACTTCCGCCGAGGCTCTTGATCTGTCTCAAGGCGGGCCTTGGGAGAGCTCATGAGGATCCAGCCAGCGACCTTCCGGGGCTCGCTCGGAGATCCGCCCCGGCACGGCAACGGATGAGAGGATACGATGTCGGTCCGCAACCTGGACGCCCTGTTCCGCCCGGGCTCGATCGCCGTGATCGGGGCCAGCCGGCGTGCCGGCTCGGTCGGGGCGGTCTTGGCCCGCAACCTCTTTGCCGGCGGCTTCGACGGACCGGTGATGCCGGTCAATCCGAAGGCACAGTCGATCGGCAGTACCCTGGCCTATAGGTCGGTCGCCGAACTGCCTGTCACCCCGGACCTGGCGGTGATTGCCACCCCGCGTGCTACCGTGCCCGGCCTGATCGCCGAGCTCGGCGCCTGTGGTACCCGCGCCGCCGTCGTCGTCAGCGCCGGCTTCGGCGAAGGCGACGGCCAAGCCGACGGCACGGCATTGCGCCAGGCGATGCTGGATGCGGCCCGGCCGCACCTGCTGCGCGTCCTCGGCCCCAATTGCCTGGGTCTGATGGCGCCGCATCACGGCGTCAACGCCAGCTTCGCCCATATCGCGCCATTGCCGGGCGACCTCGCCTTCGTCAGCCAGTCCGGCGCCATCGCAACAGCGGTGCTGGACTGGGCGACCCATCGGGGCATCGGCTTCAGCCACGTCGTCTCGCTGGGCGACATGGCCGATGTCGATTTCGGCGACATGCTGGACTGGCTGGCCGCCGACCGCCGCACCCGGGCGATCCTGCTCTATGTCGAGGCCGTGACCCATGCCCGGAAATTCATGTCGGCTGCCCGCATCGCGGCCCGGACCAAGCCTGTGGTGGTGATCAAGGGTGGCCGCACCGAC
>NZ_JASATH010000337.1:0-4481 GCF_038440215.1 Inquilinus sp. OTU3971
CCCCCCCCCCCCCCCGCCCTTTGGGCGCCGGGGGGCCCGCGCGGCGGGCCCCCCCCGGGGCTCCCGCCCCCGCGCCCTCACCCCCCCGCCCGGCGCCCATGGCGGGGGGGGGCCGCCGTCCGGACTGGCCCGCCATCCTCCGGGATGGCGGGTCCTTTCCTGTCTCAGCCCTGGAACCACAGCACCGGCAGGAAGCGGTGCAGGGTCTCGAACACGCAGAATTCCGGCGGGCCGAGATGCAGCACCGGATGGGCCTGGATGAAGGCCTCGCCGAGGCGCTGATGCGCCACCAGATGCTGTTCCGCCTCGGCCGGACTCAGCCATTCCAGCAGATAGCTCAGCGTGATGTGGAAGCGGTAGGCGTCGTGGTTCGGCTTGCGCAGGCCCAGGATCAGGGCGAAGGCCTCGCGCAGGCCGCGGATCTGGCGGGCCGTGTCCTCGTCCGCCGGCTCCAGCCCCACCACCGTGCCGCCGGTGCCCATCGGCACCAGCCCGGCCGGCCGCATGGCGAAGCGCTGCGGCACGGACAGGCTGCGCAGCCGGTCGATGAAGCGGCGGGTGATGTCCTCCAGCGGCGCATCGGGCGCGACGCCTTGCGGCCAGCGATCGGGCGTGCGCTCGGCGTCGGTCACGCCCTCGAAGACGGTCATGTGGTAGCTCGAGGCCGGCAGGAAGGCGAAGCGCCCGCCCCAGGGCAGGTCGCGCAGCCGCTGCGCCAGCTCGACCAAGGCCGGCAGCTCCGGCGCCGTCGCCGGGATGTGGCAGATGACGGTGTTGCCGCGGAAGGGCAGGGGCGACCCGTCGCGCGCGAATTTGAAGCCCAGCGTCGGGTTCGGCGCGCCCTCCGCAGGCGCTGTCAGGCGTGATGCCAGATCGGTCCGGTCCAAGTCTCTCTCCGTCGGTGATGCCTGGCGGACGTAGCAGCCGGATGGCGACAGGATGATGACGGCCTCACCCGGCCGGCAGCGTCTTCTCCATGAACACGCTCAGCGGGTCGGGGCCATAGGCGCCGAAGGGGCCGGTCTCGCGATAGCCGAAGCGGCGGTAGAGGCCAAGCGCCTCGACCGACTTCACCCCGGTCTCCAGCCGCAGCAGCCGGATGCCGGCGCCGGCTGCGTCCGCCTCGAGCGCCTGCAGCAGGGCCCGGCCGATGCCCAGGCCGCGGGCCTCGGCGGCGACGAAGATCCGCTTCAGCTCGGCCGTGCCCTCGCTGTCGGACGCATAGCCGCCGCAGCCGACCGCGCGACCATCCTGCCGGGCGACCAGGAAGCGCACCTGCTGGGCCAGCAGCGCGGCGACACTCAGCCCATGCCGGCTCTCCGCCGGGTAGAGGCCAGCCGAGCGGCGGTCGGCCTGTTCCAGCAACACATGCACCTCGGCCTGGTCCGGCGTCTCCGGGGCGATGGTCAGGGTCATTCGTCATCCTTCCAGCAGCGCCGGACCATGCCGGCAGGGTCGATGTGGAACACATCCGGGTTGCTCAGCGCCGCCCAGGCGGCGAAGCCGTCGCGGTTGTCGAAACTGTGCAGCAGCAGGGCCAGCAGGTTGCCGTGGCTGACGACCGCCACCGGCCCCTCGGTGCCGGCCGCGGCATAGGCCAGCGCCGCGAGGCCGCGCCGGGTCGCCACGGCTCCGGATTCGCCGCCCGGCCAGGCCAGGGCCGGGTCGGCGAAGGACCGGCGCAGCCGCTCCCGCCAGTCCTCGGCCGGCTCCGTCGCCAGCACCCGCTCCGCCAGCCGGTCGTCGATCCGGACCGTCAGCCCCAGCCACTCGGCCAGCGGGGCGGCGCTGTCCCGCGCCCGCAGGAACGGGCTGGAGACGATGCGTGCGATCGGCAGGTCCGACAGCCGGTCGCGCAGCCGGAGCGCCTGGTCGCGGCCCTCCACGGTAAGCGGTGCCTCCGGCTCCTGGCCGGCCGCCCGGCAGTGCCGGATCAGATAGAGCTCTGCTGCCACGATCATCTCTCCCGCTGTGCCCGTCCAGTCTAGCCCGCCGCCGGATTGACCGGCTCGCGGGACAGCGATGCGCCGAAGGCGGCCTCGGGCCCGGGCGACTCGTGCTAGGGAACAGAAACCGAACGCTTCCCGCCGCCCAGGCGCGCCCATGCCCTTCGATGCCTGTCCCGACCGCGTCGCCCCCGCGCGGCGCGCCGCCCGACTCGCCGCGCTCAGCCTCGGCGTTGTGGTGGTCCAGATCGACGTTACCGTCGTCAATGTCGCGCTCGACCAGATCCAGGAGCTGATGCAGGGCGGCGTCGCCGGGCTGCAATGGGTGGTGAACGGCTACACCCTGGCCTTCGCCAGCCTGCTCTTGACCGGCGGCGCGTTGGGCGACCGGTTCGGCGCCCGGCGCCTGTATCTGGCCGGCTTCGCCCTGTTCACTTTGGCCTCGCTGGCCTGCGGCCTGGCGCCGACCGGCACAGTGCTGATCGCCGCCCGCGTGGCCCAGGGCCTGGGCGGGGCGCTGCTGATGCCCTGTTCCCTGGCCCTGGTCGCCCATGCCTATCACGATCCGGGCGAACGGATGCGGGCGATCGGCATCTGGGCCGGGGCCGGCGGCATGGCGATGGTGGCCGGGCCGGTGGTCGGCGGCGTGCTGGTCGCGCTGTTCGGCTGGCGCAGCATCTTCCTGATCAACCTGCCGATCGGCGCGATCGGCCTGTGGCTGACGCTGCGCTTCGTCACCGAGACCGAGGGCCGGCACAACCGCGCGCTCGACCTGCCGGGGCAGGTCCTGGCGATCGTCGCGCTGGTGGCGCTGACCGGCTCGATCATCGAGGGCGAACCGCTGGGCTGGGCCCATCCGCTGGTGCTGGGCGGGGCGGCGCTGTTCCTGATGGCCGGCATCGGCTTCCTGCTGGTCGAATCGCACAGCCGGGCGCCGATGATGCCGCTCGGCCTGTTCCGCCACCCGGTGTTCTCGGCCGTCTCGCTGATCGGTTTCCTGCTCAACGCCGGCTATTACGGCTCGACCTTCCTGCTCAGCCTCTATTTTCAGGGGCCGCTCGGCCTGTCGCCGCTGCTCACCGGTCTCGCCTTCGTGCCGATGACCGGGCTGATCGCCTTCATCAACGTTTTCGCCGGCCGGATCGCAGCGCGCTACGGGGCGCGGCTGCCGATGGTGGCGGGGCTGTGCGTCGCCGTGGCCGGCTTCGCCGCCCTGGCGCTGGTGCTGACCCCGGCGACCGACTACGGCGGCCTCTGGTGGACGCTGCTGCTGATCGGCTGCGGCACGGCGCTGACCGTGCCGCCGATGACCGCGGCACTGCTGGCGACGGTCGATCGCGCCCGCTCCGGCATCGCCTCGGGCGTGCTCAACTCGCTGCGCCAGACCGGCGGCGCCCTCGGCGTCGCCGTGCTCGGCGCGATCGGCGGCGGCGGCATGTCGGTCGAGGGCATGCGCCTGGCGATGGCGCTCAGCGGCGGCGTGCTGATCCTGGCCCTGATGGCCGCGGTGGTCTTGGTCCGGAAGCCGGATTAAGCCAAAGCAGGCCGGCGGGCTCTGCTCTTCTGCAGCCGGCGCAGCGCCGCCAGCACGGTGACGACCAGGCCGGCGCCCAGTACGATCCAGGCCGGGCGCGGGCCGAAGGCGAAGATCAGGTTGGCGCGCAGCACCCGCATCGGGTCGACGCCCGTGAACAGCCCGTACATCGCCGCCTCGCCCCCGGCGGTGACCAAGGCGGTGACCACCGACAGCAGCGCCAGCGACCACAGCGGCAGCCCGTCGCCGAGGCCGAAGCGGTTGTCCAGCACCCGCCAGGCCAGCAGCCAGATGGTGAAGCCGGCCAGCATGGTCGGGATGGCGACGTCGACCTTGGACTGCATCACCCCATGCACCAGCCCCAGCACCACGATCGGATAGATCAGCTGGTGCAGCCGCTGCCACCGCTTGCCGCCCAGGCGCTTGACCATGGCGTCGGTCGAGGTCGCCAGCAGCGGCATCAGCCCCAGCAGCGCCAGGAACCCGATGGTGAGGTACAGGCGCTTGACGATCTCCGACGCCACGAAGCCCAGGTCGAAATGCTGGGTGGCGGTGTAGCCGGTGAGGTGGATCAGGACATAGGTGGCGGCGGCGACGCCGATCATTCGCCGCACCTGGATCAACTGCGGCCAGCGCAGCGCCCGCTTCAGCGGCGTGATGGCCAGGCCGATGACCAGCAGGTACAGCACCCACAGCCCGATGTTGCGCTGGAAGGTCTGCACCGGGTCGGCACCCAGGTCGCCGGCCAGCAGCCGCCCGCCATACCACAGCCCGGGCAGCAGCAGCAGCACGAAGACCACGGATTTCAGCCAGGAGAAGCGGCCGGCACGGTCGGTGAAAGGCGAACGCATCAGATCCTCGGTGGACGCGGTCGGGGTCGCGGCCACGGGGATAGAATAGCGCGGCCATCCCTCTATACGGAGGGGAAGGCTGCGACGTTTCATGACATCGGGTTTATGTGGGCTGCTTGAAGATGAGAAACACGTTGCCTCTCCCGTTTA
>NZ_JASATH010000338.1:0-4455 GCF_038440215.1 Inquilinus sp. OTU3971
CCCCCCCCCCTTGGGGGGGGGGGGCAGGGGGAGGGGTCTGCGCGCGTCCGCGCGCGAATGCGCAGAAAACAGGTGCCGCGGCCAGAGCCGGATCGCCAGAGTTCAGGCCGGTCTTGACGGCGAAAACCCCCTCCCCCTAGCCCCCTCCCGCGAGGGGAGGGGGGACTCTCATTTCTTACGTTCGATGCCTTTGCTAGGGCCAAGAGACATTCCGAATCGCTCTCGCATGCGGGAAAGGAGCCGCGCGGACGGCCGCCGCGGGACGAGGAGGTTACTGCGCCTGGGCGGCGACGGTGCCGCGGTCCTGCGAACCGAGGGCCTGGGCGTAGAGGGCAGGGTCGCTCAGCAGGCCGATGGCGACCTGGAGGTCGAGATCGGCGTCATGCACCTGCCAGGGGCAGGCGGCGCGCACGCGGCGCAGCGCCGCATCGTCGTCCGGCGCCCGGAAGCGCTCCGCCGCCGCATCGGCCATGCGCGGCAGCTGGCCGGCGCGGAAGGCCTGGATCAGCGCCTTGGCGTCGGTGCCGTTGCCGCTGGTGCAGACGGTCGGCAGGATGCCCTGGCGGTGCCAGGTATAGCCCGACGGCGCGTAGATCCGGCTCCAGGTCAGGAACAGCTCGCCGTCGTTCGGCAGCCGGGTCACGGTCTGGACGCTGCCCTTGCCGAAGGAGGTGGAGCCGACCAGGATCGCCCGGTCGGCATCCTGCAGCGCCGCCGCCGTCACCTCCGCCGCCGAGGCGGAATGGCCGTCGACCAGCAGGGCCAGCGGCAGGTGGCCGGTGATGTCGCCGTTGCGGGCGCTGAAGCTCTGGTCGCTGTCCGGGTTGCGGCCGCGGGTCGAGACGATCTGGCCGTGGTCCATGAACATGTCGGCCAGCGCCACCGACTGGTCCAACAGGCCGCCAGGGTTGCCGCGCAGGTCGATGACGATGCCGCGGGCCCGGCCGTTCAGGCCGCGCAACAGGCCGGTCACGGTGTTGCGGACCGCGGCGGCGGCGGTGGTGTTGTAGCGCAGCAGCTTGACGACGATGACGTTGTCGCGCACCTCGCTGCGCACCATGTTCTCGATCACCTTGGCGCGGGTCATGGTGACGGTGCGGCTGCTGCCCTTGGGCTCGCGCACGGTCAGGTCGACCTTGGTGCCGACCGGGCCGCGCATCAGGTCGGCGATCTCGTCGACCTTGGCGTCCTCCACCGACACGCCGTCGATGGCGACGATCATCGAGCCCTTCAGCAGGTTGGCGCGCGCGGCCGGCGTGTCCGGGAACACGTCGCCGATCACCGGCCGGCCCTTGTCGTCCTGGCTGAGGGCGATGCCGACGCCGGTATAGCCGTCGCGCTGGGCGCGGTCGTCGCGGGCGCGGTCCGGGTTGACGTAGCGGGAATAGGGGTCGAGATCGGCCAGCAGCGCGTCGTAGACCGCTTGGTAGGCGGCTTCGCTGCCGGCGGCGGCGACCTTCGGCGACGCCAGCGAGGCCGAGTCGAGCGTGGACGCGACCAGCGTGCCCCAGTCATAGGCGGCTTCGGGCTGGGGCGAGTCGAAATTCCCGACCACATGGCCGGTGCGGATCAGCTGCACCCGGCCGCCGTCGCGGCGGACGCTGAGCGTGTCGTCGAGCTTGGACAGGCCGTTCAGCCCGTCGAGCGCCAGCGTCCCGAAATCCTCCTTGACCAGATAGACTTCCTGGATCCGGTCGAAGCCGACGGTGAACACCGACGGATCGGCGAAATGGCCGCCCTCGCGGGGCTGCGCGTCGGCCTGGGGGGCCGGGGAGTCCGGGGCGGTGGCGAGGCAGCCCGAAAGCACCAGCAGCGCTGCAAAAACCGCCGCCAACCGCTTCTGACAAAACACTTAATGGAACTCCGCCCGCGACTTTTTCTCTCCGCACTCTAAGCCACATACTTGACAGGAAAAAGGCGTTATTGCAGCGCAGCAGGGCTGCGTTCAGCGCCGTGGCCCGCGAAGCGGCCCGGACCCTGGCTTCCGGCCGGATCGGGGGCCCGACCGCATCCCGATCCGAGGGGGGGCCCGGCGGCCCGGTCCCGGCAGCGGCGGCAGGCCTTCGACATCGGCGCCATGACCGGCATCGACCAGGGCGAAGACGGTGCTGCCGGTCAGCGGATCGGCCTCGGTGACGCGCACCCGCACCCGGGCGCCGAGCCGGAACACGCGGTTCCAGCGCCGGCCGACCAGGGCCTGCGCCGCCTCGTCATGGTCGTAATAGTCGTCGGGCAGGGTCGAGATCGGCACCAGCCCGTCGGCGCCCGATTCGTCCAGCTTGACGAACAGGCCGAACTTGGCGACGCCGCCGATCCGGCCGGGCAGGATGGCGCCGATCCGGTCCGACAGCCAGCTGGCCAGGTAGCGGTCGACCGCGTCGCGCTCGGCCTGGGCGGCGCGGCGCTCGGTGACCGAGATGTGGGTGCCGATCTCCTCCAGCCGCGACAGCTCCTCCTCGGTGGTGCCGTCCTTGCCGAGGCCGAGCAACCGGATCAGCCCGCGATGCACGGTCAGGTCGGCATAGCGGCGGATCGGCGAGGTGAAATGAGCGTAGCGGGGCAGGGCCAGCCCGAAATGGCCGAGATTGTCCGGGCTGTACACCGCCTGGGCCTGGGCCCGCAGCACCATCTCGTTGACCATCGGCTCTTCCGGCCGGCCCACGGCCCGTTCCAGGATCTGGCCGAACACGCGCGGCCGCATCACCTGGCCGAGGGAGAGGGTGTAGCCGAGCGGGGCCAGGAACTCCTTCAGCGCCTCGACCCGGGCGCGGTCGGGCTGGTCGTGCACCCGGTACAGCGCCGGCAGGCTCCTGTCGCTCAGCGTCTCCGCCGCGGCGACATTGGCGGCGATCATGAACTCCTCGATCAGCTTGTGGCTGTCGAGCCGGGGCCGGATTCCGATCGAGGCGACGCGGCCGTCCTCGCCGAGCTGGACCTTGCGCTCCGGCAGGTCCAGCTCCAGCGTGCCGCGCTTCTCCCGCGCCGCCAGCAGCGCCTGATAGGCGCCGTAGAGCGGGGCGATCACCGGTTCCAAGAGCGGGCCGGTGGTCTCGTCGGGCTGGCCGTCGCGGGCGGCCTGCACCTGCTCATAGGTCAGCCGGGCGGCGGAGCGCATCAGCCCGCGGCGGAAGCGGTGGCGCTTTAGCTGGCCATGCTGGTCGATCCACAGGTCGGCGGCCAGGCAGGCGCGGTCCTCGTCCGGGCGCAGCGAGCACAGCCCGTTCGACAGCGCCTCCGGCAGCATCGGCACGACGCGGTCGGGGAAGTAGCAGGAGTTGCCGCGCTCGAAGGCGTCGCGGTCCAGCGGCGACCCCGGCGGCACGTAATGGGCGACGTCGGCGATGGCGACGATCAGGTGCCAGCCGCCGGGATGGTCCGGGTCGGGCTCGGCCCAGACCGCGTCGTCGAAGTCGCGGGCATCGGCGCCGTCGATGGTGACCAGCGGGATCTGGCGCAGGTCGACCCGGTTGCCCAGCGCGGCCGGTTCGGCGGCTTGGGCCTGGGCCAGCGCCTTCGGCCGGAAGTCGGTCGGGATGCCGGCGGCGTGGATCGCGATCAGGCTGATCGAGCGCGGATCCTCGGCGTCGCCGTAACGGGCGGTGACCACGGTGCGGCGCGGCCCGAGGCGGTCGGTGGCCTCGACCAGCGCCTCGACCAGGTCGCCGTCCTTGGCGCCGCCGGTGTCGCCCTCGCGCACCGGCCAGGTGTCGCGGGCGCGCTTGTCGGCCGGCACGATGCGGGCCTGGCCGTCGCGGCCGCGGCGGAACACGCCGACGACGCGGACATCGGCCTGGTTCTCCAGCCGGCGCATGGTGCGGCCGGTCCAGCCGCCGTCCTCGTCCTGCTGCAGCCGGGCCAGCACCCGGTCGCCGACCGCCAGCGCGCCCTGGCCGCGCCCATCCGCGCCCATGGTGATGCGCGGCGGCGGTTCCTCGTCCTCCCAGCGCACCGGCTGGGCCAGGGCCTCGCCGTCGGCGTCGATGGCGACGATGCGCAGCACGGCGACGTTCGGCAGGGCCGCCGCGCCCGGCGCCCGCATGCGGCGGCCGCGGCGCTTCTCCAGCTGGCCCTCCTCGGCCATGTCCTGCAGCAGCTCTTTCAGCCGCACCCGGTCGTCGCCGGTGATGTGGAAGGCGCGGGCGATCTCGCGCTTGCCGACCGTGTCGTCACGCGACTTCAGGAACTCGGTGATCTGCTCGCGCGTCGGGAACGGCTTGGCCGCCTTCTTGCCCTTGCCCAGCGGCGTCTTGGCCGGAACGACGGTCTTGACGACCTTCTTCCGCTTGATCGGCCGCCGGACCGGGGGCTTGCGGGTGGGCGGTTCGTTCATGGCGCGGGGCTCGGATCGGGGGGCGCGGACCCTATCAGGGTAACCCCGACGAAGCCGTCACTTAAAACAAGTCCCCCCTCCCCTTGCGGGAGGGGGGCAGGGGGAGGGGGCTGGGGGGGGGGCCG
>NZ_JASATH010000339.1:0-4419 GCF_038440215.1 Inquilinus sp. OTU3971
GGGGGCTCCGCACCCCCCGCTGACCCCAAAATTGCCAAACCCCCCCCCCCCCCCCCCCGCCCCCCGGGGGGGCGGCGCCGCCCTGGCCCTGGGCGCGATCGGCAGCCTCGGCGCGCTGTCGCAGCGCCAGGCCCAGGCCGCCGCCACCGGCGAGAACTGGACCGCCCCGGTCCGCAGCCCCTACGGCCCCCTCGCCCCGGCCGCCGACGAGAGCACCGGCCTGCCGCTGCTGCTGCTGCCGCCCGGCTTCCGCTACAGCTCCTTCTCCTGGACCGGCGACCGCATGGCCGACGGCCAGCCGGTCCCGGCCAAGCATGACGGCATGGCGGTGATGCACGGCAAGGGCGGCCGCTGGTTCGATTTCGGCTTCGGCCGCGGCCATGGGCATGGGCACGGCCGCGGGGACGAGCTGATCCTGATCCGCAACCACGAGGTCGGCACCGCCGCCGCCCAGATCGCCGCGCCGGGCACCTACGACACCGGCACGATCGGCACCGACGGCTTGCGCGCCGGCGGCGGCACCACCACGCTGCGCTTCCGCAACGGGCGCTGGGACTCGGCGGAAGCCAGCCTGGCCGGCACGCTGACCAACTGCGCCGGCGGCGGCACGCCCTGGGGCACCTGGCTGAGCTGCGAGGAGGTCAAGACCAACGCCATGTCCAGCGCCGGCCGCCGCCACGGCTATGTGTTCGAGGTGCATCCGGAGGCCGAGCGCACCACCGGCCGGCCGCTGGTGGCGATGGGCCGCTTCAGCCATGAGGCGGTGGCCGTCGATCCGCGCACCGGCATCATCTATCTGACCGAGGACGACCGCAACAAGTCGGGCCTCTACCGCTTCATCCCGAACGACCGCTCGGGCCGGCACGGCGCGCTGGAGAATGGCGGCCGGCTGCAGGCGGCCCGCGTCCGCCGCAAGCCCAATGCCGACCTGGTGATCGCCCATGTCGGCGACGAGTACCAGCTGGACTGGATCGACATCGAGCAGCCGGACATGGACGCTGTTCCCGCGCCGATCGGCTTCCCCGACATCGGCGCCGGCGACACGCTGAGCGGCCCCTTCGCCCAGAGCTGGGCCGAGGGCGGGCTGCGGATGAGCCGCGGCGAGGGCATCTTCTACGCCGACGGCCGCATGTTCATCGTCGACACCAGCACGGGCAAGGAGCCGAGCGGCCGGCTCGGCCGCGGCTACGGCGCGGTCTGGGTGCTGGACCTGTTCACCCAGCGCCTGCGGGCGCTGTTCGTCAGCGACAGCCAGATCGCGGCGCACAACCCGGACAACGTCACGGTCAGCCCGCGCGGCGGCGTGGTGCTGTGCGAGGACCCGGATGCGGCGCCGGCCGGCAGCCCGGACAATTACGGCCCGGGCACCCGGCTGGTGGCGCTGACCCGCCAGGGCGCGCCGTTCTACCTGCTGAAGAACAATGTCGAGCTGACCGCCGGCCAGATCGGCGACGCCGGCAAAACCATCGCCGAGGGCGACTACCGCGCCAGCGAGTTCGCCGGCGCCTGCTGGAGCCCGGAGGGCCGGACCCTGTTCGTCAACATCCAGACCCCCGGCATCACCTTCGCCATCACCGGCCCCTGGGAGCGCGGGCCGCTCTGATCCGCGCTCGCCTCCGGCGTCGCGTCAGAGACCGTTTGGAAATGCGCTGGTGTGAGTCGGCTGGCGGTGGTTTCGAGAACCGGCGCGCAGCGGACGTTTAAGTCCGTGAGCACCGGAAGCTTCGAGTCCGCCGTCAGACGGCCGCACCAGTAGCATTTCCGGACGGTCTCAAACCGCCTCCTCCTCCCCCAGCGCCGAGATCGTCCGTTCGGTCTCGGTGCTGCGGGCGCGGGCGACCTCGGTGATGGTACGGCGCAGATCGGGGTGGGCGCTGGCCAGGGCCTGCAGGTCACGGCCGGTCAGGGCCAGCAGCTTGCAGAAGGCGATGGCGGTGACCGTGGCGGTGCGGCGACCGCTGATCAGCACCGCCATCTCGCCGAAGAAATCGCCGCGGCCGAGCCGGAACTTGCGCCCGCCGCGGCCGATCTCGACCGCGCCGGAGGAGATGAAATACATGGTGTCGCCGCGGTCGCCGGCCTGGACGATGGCCTCGCCCGGCACCGCGAAGATCGGCTTCAGCAGCTTGCAGATCTGCTCGATCCGCTCCTCCGACAGGCCCTGGAAGAACGGCAGGCGCCGCACCAGCTCGGCGGTGCTCAGGCCGAGGTCCAGCTGCGGCCGCTTCTGCAGCGTCTCGTACAGCCGGCCGACATCGCGCTGCAGGTCCTCGTAGATCTCGCCGCTGATGAACTGCTGGTTGCGCAGCTCGTCATACTCCGCCGATTCCAGCCGCAGCGCCGCCCAGCGCAGGAAGCGCTCGGACATCCGCCGCTCATAGTCCGGATATTGCAGCCGCCAGGCCTCGATCGCGGCGACGAGGGTGTCGAGCCGGGTGGTCAGCACGGCGTCGAGCGACTGCCACACCTCGGCGCCGAGCAGCCGCCGCATCTCGGCTTCGGCGTGGCGCTTCAGCATCTCGATCATCATCCGCGAGACCTTCAGCATCTCGAGGCGATCGGCGATGCGGCTGGACAGCGGCGCTTCCCAGCCGGTGTAGCGCTGCAGCAGGATGGCGAGGCGGAAGCTGGGGCCGAAGCCGATGTTGCGCGACGCCGCGCCGAGGTAATCGGCACGGCCGCCGGTCATCGCCGCGTCGTGCAGCCGGCCGGCCTGGGCCAGCAGGTCGACCGCGGTGCGGCGCGACATCAGCTTCTGGTCGAAATGCTCGACCACCAGGTCGCGCTCGCGGTTGGCCAGCGCCATCAGCCCCATCCGCTCGCGCTCCTTCGGGTCGAGCATGAAGGGCCGGCTGGCGAGGCCGCTGAGCCGGCTGCGATAGGCCTCGGCCGCCTCCTTCGCCACCTCCGGCGCCAGGTGCTGCTCGGCGCCGATCTCCTCGATCCGCTCGGCGATGCCCTCGCGCGCCTGGTGCAGGGCGCGGTCGCGCAGCGCCAGTTCGGTCGGGCTCAGCGCGTTCAGGCCGAGCGCGCGCATCACCAGGCGCAGCGTGGTGGCGTTGATCAGCAGCGTCCACAGCACGAAGCCGGTGGCCAGCACCACCACGAAATGCGTCGCCTCGGGCCCCAGCAGCGGGTTCTCGCTCACCGCCAGCGCCAGCGCCAGGGTGACGGCGCCGCGCAGGCCCCCCCACAGGATGACGACGCGGTAGGGCGTGCTGACCGGCTGGCCGACCTTGAGCCAGGTCAGCACCGGCAGCAGCCCCCACAGCACGATCGCGCGGGCCACGAAGGCGGCGGCGACCAGCACCAGCAGCAGGTAGCCGTCCTCGACCGTGGCGTCGCGCAGGAACTCCGGCACCAGCATGGCGGCGAAGATGAAGATCAGGGTCGAGGCGCAGAAGCCGAGCAGCGCCCACACCTTCTCCAGCCCCTCCCAGCCCTCGGCCGAGATCCGCACCCGGCCGGTGGAGCCGACCACCAGCGCCACCGTCACCACCGCGACGACGCCGGAGACGTGCAGGTAGCGCTCGGCCACGATGTAGGCGATGTAGGGCAGTGCCAGGGTGAAGGCGACCTCGGCCACCGGGTAGCGGTTCAGCGGCCGCATCACCATGAAGGCCAGGCGCCCGGCGATGAAGCCGAACAGCCCGCCGCCGATGAAGAAGCGCAGGAACAGGAGCGGCGCGCCGCCGGCATCGGTCTCGCCATGGCCGCCGCCGCTGCTGGTCAAGAGCCCGACCAGCACGATGTAGAGGGTGATGGCCGCGGCGTCGTTCAGCAGGCTCTCGCCCTCGACCAGGATGGTCAGGCGCCGCGGCGCCCCGGCGTCGCGGAAGATGCCGATCACCGCCGCCGGATCGGTGGTGGCGACGATGGCGCCCAGCAGCAGGCACAGCAGCAGGCTCTGGCTCGAGGTGCCCCACAGCGCCACGCCGACCACCAGGCTGCACACCAGTACGGCGACCACGGCGAGGGTCAGGATCGGCGCCACCTCGTCCATCATCCGCCGCACATCCATGTGCAGCCCGGCCTCGAACAGCAGGATCGGCAGGAAGATGTGCAGGATCGCCTCGGACCGGATCTCGCCGCCGGTCAGCGCATGGGTGAATTCGGAGAGCGGCCCGCCGCTGCCGATCGCGCCGGTGGCGCTGGCGACGCTGCCCAGCGCGATGCCGAGCCCGGCGATCAGCACCGAATGCGGCAGCGACAGGCGGGTGGCCAGCGGCTGCAGCAGCGCCACCAGCACGATCAGGACGGAAATGGCGAGCACCGCCAGGGCGATATCGGGCATGGCTTCCCATCGGCAGAGTCGGGGCCCCCGACCGGCCCCGCGATACTACACGACCAGCAGCCCCTGTCGCCGGTGATGGTGGTCACTGGAGGATGGGATCAGCCCGGCGCTGGCGGCGAATCGGG
>NZ_JASATH010000340.1:0-4410 GCF_038440215.1 Inquilinus sp. OTU3971
CCGCTCCAGCTCCTGGTCCATGGCCTGGTTCTCCGATGTCCCGCCCGTTCTTCGATCCCACTGATCTGAAGCGGCGCGGCGACAATTCCAGGTCGCGCTGCCGAGAAAGCTATGCAACCGGGAAACGGCCGGCCGGATCCCGCAGCGCGACCGAGGCGCGCGCCACCAGCCGGGTCGGAATCACCATGTGGCGCGCCGGGCCGGCATAGCCCTTCAGCCGCGACACCAGCAGCTCGGCCACCGCCGTGCCGAGCTGATGGACCGGCTGGTCGATCACGGTGACCGGCGGGCTGGTGACGCTGGTCCAGTCTGCATCATGGAAGGTGATCAGCGACAGGTCGTCGGGGATCGCGAGGCCGAGCTCGCGCGCCACCTTGAAGATCTCGAGCGCGATCACGCTGTCGGACGCCAGCACCGCGGTCGGCGGCTCGGGCGACCGCAACAGGTCCATCGCCAGCTCTCGCGTCTCCTCGCGGCCGATTGCCCCGAGCCGGACGGCCGGCGACGGGATCCGTGCCTGGTCGCAGGCGTTGAGAAAGCCTTCGACGCGATGCCGGACGGACATGGTGTAGATGTCGGCTAGGTCGCGATAGGCGTGCTCCGGCGTGTCGCAGGCGGTGACATAGGCGAGGCGGCGATGGCCGTGCTCGATCAACAGGCGGGTCGCCGCCTCGGCCGCCTCGCGGTCGTCGACCGTGACCGTGTCGACCGCCAGTTCCGGAATGGCGCGGTCGAGCAGGGCCAGCGGCCGGCCGGACCGCTGGACATCCCGCAGATGGTCGATCTCGCGAGAGCGTGACGGCGTGACGATCAGCCCGTCGACCCGCTTGGCGATCAGCGTGCGGATGGCGTCCTTCTCGGCCGCGATGTCCTCGCCGGAATTGGCCAGGATCACGGTATAGCCGGCGGCGCGCGCCACATCGCTGATGCCGCGCACGGCGGCGCTGAAGAACGGGTTCTCGATGTCCCCGACCACCACGCCGATCGCGCCCGACCGGCCCGTGGTCATGCTGCGCGCCAGCTCGTTCGGCCGGTAGTCGAGGGCCTTTGCCACCGCCAGCACCTTCTCGCGCACCGCGTCGCTGACGATGCCGTAGCCGCCGAGAACGCGGGCCGCCGTGGCCTTCGACACGCCTGCCGTCCGGGCGACGTCGGCGACGGTGACGGACGGCTTCGCGAGCGGGGGCTGTTCCATCGGGCTGCTCTACAGGAGAGATTGACGGACGGTCAATGTGGCTCTAACAATTTCAGAAAGAGACCGGTCTCATATATAGAGAGACCGGTCTCTTTAGAAAAGAGATCGGTCTCAATGACCGAAATTGAGAGTCCGGCCCGGTCCGGACATGGGCAGGCTGACGGAACCACGCAACGGAGGGAGATATGAGGATATTTGCGGCGATGCTGACGACGGGGGCCCGGGCGCTGGTCATCGCTCTGGCCTTGGGCGGCTCGGCCGCCGGGCCGGCCATGGCCGAGACCAATGCCTATGGCCTGATCGACCCGACGGTGATCACGGTCGGCACTATGGGCGACGCCAAACCCTACACCTTCACGACGGCGGACGGCCAGTTCACCGGCTTCGACATCGAACTCTTCCTCAACGTGGCCGAGCGGATCGGCTTCGAGAAGGACCAGGTCGTCTTCACCGGCCAGGAATTCTCCGCCCTGATGCCGTCGGTCGCGAATGGCCGCTTCGACGTGGCGGTGGCGGCGATCGGCACCACCGAGGCACGCAAGAAGACGGTCGATTTCTCCGACGGCTATCTCGCCGGCTACCTGTCGGTCCTCACCTCCGACCCGAAGGTCTCCGATGCCGGCCAGCTCGCCGGCAAGCGGCTCGGCGTGGTGCAGGGCACGCTGCAGGAGATCTATGCGGCCAAGACCTTCACCGCGACCGACCTGGTGAAGTTTCCCGACAACAACTCCGCCGTCGCCGCCCTCAACAACGGCACGATCGACGCGCATTTCCTCGATTACGAGGCGGCCAAGGACTATGCCGGCCGCTATCCCGCGCTGAAGGTCGCGATCAACATCCCCAGCTTCGACGCCCCGGCCGGCTTCGTCATCCGCAAGGGCAACGACGCGCTGCGCACCGCGCTGAACCAGGGGCTGCACGCGGCGATGCAGGACGGCACCTGGAAGACGCTGTACCAGAAGTGGTTCCCGGGCTCGCCGATGCCGGACCAGTACCTGCCCAAGAACTAGGCCGCGTCCTGCCTGGCCGTAACGGCCGGGCAGGTCCTCCCTGACGCCGACGACCGGGATCAGACAGCTTGGACTGGATCGAAACCCTGCGCCGCAGCTTCCTCGACTGGGACGCGATGGGCGAAGTGCTGCCCATGATGATCGCGGTCGGGTTGAAGAACACGCTGATCCTGGCCTTCGCCTCGACCGTGCTCGGCGTCGCCATCGGGATGGCGCTGGCGCTCTGCGGCATCTCGCGCTCGCCCTGGCTGCGGATCCCGGCGCGGATCTACACCGATGTCTTCCGCGGGCTTCCGGCCATCGTCACCATCCTCTTGATCGGGCAGGGCCTGGCCCGGGCGGGGCGGGAGCTGTTCGGGCCGTCGCCCTATCCGCTCGGCATCCTCGCCCTCGGGCTGATCGCCGGTGCCTATATCGGCGAGATCTTCCGCTCCGGCATCCAGAGCGTCGATCGCGGCCAGATGGACGCCTGCCGGGCCCTGAGCATGAGCTACGGCCAGGCGATGCGGCTGATCATCGTGCCGCAGGGCATCCGGCGGGTGCTGCCTGCCCTGGTGAACCAGTTCATCGGCAATGTGAAGGATTCCAGCCTGGTCTACTTCCTGGGCCTGCTGGCGTCGGAGCGCGAGATCTTCCGCATCGGCCAGGACCAGGCGGTGGTCACCGGCAACCTGTCGCCGCTGCTGCTCGCCGGCGTGTTCTACCTGCTGGTCACCGTGCCCCTGACCCATCTGGTCAACTGGATCGACACCCGGCTGCGGGTCGGCCGCAGCCTGTCCGGGGCAGGGACCAGCGGCCTGGTCGAGGTCGGCGAGCTCAAGGGCGCCGCGGGCGGCGATATGGACACCCGCTTCAACGGCGGCAGCCTGACCGTGCGCGGCCTCGGCATGGCCTATGGCGAGCATGAGGTGCTGAAGGATGTCGACCTCACGGTGAGGGCCGGATCGGTCACCTGCGTCATCGGCCCGTCCGGCTCCGGCAAGTCGACCCTGCTGCGCTGCCTGAACCGGCTGGTGGAGGTCAAGAGCGGGGACATCCTGCTCGACGGCGACAGCATCCTTGGCATGAAGCCGGACCGGCTGCGCCGCCGCATCGGCATGGTGTTCCAGCAGTTCAACCTGTTTCCGGACCACACCGCTCTGGAGAACGTCGCGCTGTCGCTGACCCGGATCAAGCGCATGAAGCGGGACGCGGCGGACCGCATCGCCAAGGCGCGCCTGGCCGAGGTCGGGCTGGCCGGCCGCCAGCATCACCGCCCGTCGCGGCTGTCGGGCGGCCAGCAGCAGCGGGTCGCGATCGCCCGGGCGCTGGCGATGGAGCCCGAGGTCATCCTGTTCGACGAGGTTACCAGCGCGCTCGACCCGGAGCTGGTGAAGGGCGTCCTCACCTTGATGGCCGATCTCGGCCGGCGCGGCATGACCATGGTGGTCGTCACCCATGAGATGGGCTTTGCCCGGCGGGTTGCCGACCAGGTGGTCTTCATGGATGAAGGCCGGGTGGTCGAGGCCGGGCCGCCCGAGGCGATCTTCGACCGGCCGCAGAGCGAGCGGCTCAAGCGCTTCCTGGCGGAAGTCCTCTAATCCAGGCGAAAGACCCGTGATGAAGAACAGAGTCTCGAACGTCGTCGTCATCGGCGCCGGCATCTTCGGCGTCTCCACGGCCGTGCACCTGGCCCGGCGCGGCGTGGCGACCGTGCTGGTGAATGACGGCCCGGTCGCGAATGGCGCCTCCGGCCGCTCGCTGTCATGGCTCAACTCGTCGCGCTGGCGCTCCGACGCCTATCACCGGCTGCGCATGGCCGGCCTCGACCGCTATCGGACCCTGGCGCACCGGCACCCGGACGCGGACTGGCTGAGATTCGACGGCGGGCTGACCTGGGACGCCGATGACGACGGCAACCTGATCGAGGCGGCGTATCGCCACGAGGTGTCGCTGGCCTATGACGCGCAGCATCTCGAGGCCGGGCAGGTGCCGGCGGTGACACCCGGCGTTGATGTCGCCGCGATCACGCCGCAGGGCGCGATCTTCAACCCCGGTGAGGGATGGGTCGATCTGCCGAGCCTGATCCGCCTGCTGGTGGAGGAGTTTCAGGAGCGCGGCGGCAAGCTTATCACCGGGGCCGGGATGGCCCGCGTGCTCGTCGAGGACGGCCGCGGCCGGGGGGGGGGGGGGGGGGCGGGGGGGGGGGGGGGGGGGGGGGCCCGG
>NZ_JASATH010000341.1:0-4352 GCF_038440215.1 Inquilinus sp. OTU3971
CCCCCCGGGGGGGGCCCCCCCCCCCCCCCCCCCCCCCGGGCGTGAGCCGTTCAGGCGATGACGCCGTCCACGTGGTTGTCGTCGAACAGCCCGGTCCCATCGATGCCGATGGAGAAGCTGTCATTGGCAGTGTCGCCGTCGGCGTCGGCGATCTGGACGGTGAAATCGAGCTTCTCGTCGGGTGCCGGCTGCGACCGCACCAGGCCGAAGCCGCCGATATCGAAAGTGTTGTTGTCGTTGCCGGCAATGCCGTCCGCATTGCTGATGTTTTGGATCAGGACGCGGTCGTGGGTTCCACTCGTCGTCCATCTCACCTGGTCGCCGCTGGTCAGGCCGGTCACCGTCAAGGTGCCGTCGGCGTTGACCGTGGCGACTGGCGTTGACTCGCCGCTGACCACGAAGTTGACGACCGAGCCGGATGTGATGTTGACCTGCGTATCGTTGGTGAGCCCGTCGACGAAATTCACCCCCGGTTCGGCTGCGGTATTGAAGGCGGAGATCTTGACGGTCACCGGTCCCTTGCCTGGATTGGTCTGGTTGACGGTAAAGGAGGCCGAGGTCGCATTGAACACGCCGGTGAAGGCGATGTTGGCTTCGATATCGGCCTCGTTCTGATCCAGATTGGGCACGAGGAAGTTCGTGTTCGTGCCGGTGACATAGGTGATGAACGCACCCTCATCGGGGTTGATCTGGTTGCCGTTGACGCCGAAGGAGGTGGTGCTGCCGGCTTGACTGATATTGAGCACGTCCTTGGTGTTGATGTTCCCGCCTTGTGATTGATTCAGCGGATCCTCGCCGATCACCACGATCTGGGCGGAGGCTGTATCGCCGAAGATCATGAACAGGTTGCTGCCGGATGGCGCTCCGGCGAAGCCGAACTGCAGCTCCGCGGCCGGAGGATCGTGGAGGACGTCGAAGGTATAGTTGCCACCGGACAAGCTCAGCCTGAAGAAATCGATGTCGCCTGCCGTGTGTGTTCCACTGCTATCGACATCCTGGAAATAGGTGACGGTCGTCCCATTGCCGGTGATGTCTCTGAGCAAGGTCAACTGCCCCGACGTGCCATCGAGTATCGTCAAGGTCGCCGGGGAGCTGGTGATGCTGAAGGTTGCCGGGTTATCCGCTCCGACCACCCCATTGAGCGGGTTGGTCACGGAATCACCAGCGGCGAAGTCCACGAGCCCATCGCTGATGGGACCGATGGCCGGCCCGTCGTCCTGGAACTGCACGGCGTCGCCGATGCCGGTCGAGGCCGTGGCAATGTCGCCGTCGCCGTCGGTGACCGTCACCACCGCCTGCAGCGCGCTGTCGGTGATCGACACCGTATCGTCGGGGTTGGTGGCGTTCGGATGGAGCAGCGAAGCGTACTGCGCCACGCTGACCACGCCGGTCGTGCTGTTGATCGCGACGGCGAAGGCCGCCTGCCCGGCGGCGCCGCCGATGCGGCCGACCACCAGGTTGCCTTCCTTGAACAGGAAGATGCTCGTGCCGTTGGTCGTGTCGAGGCCGGAATCAACCCCCGCCGCAGACACCGCCAGCGAGAACGCCGTCGTGGCGCCCTCCTGGTCCGCGCCAAACGAGCTCCCCGTCGAGCTCACCACGGGGCTCGCGTCCTGCGCGTAGCCGGTCGGGCTCAGATCGGTGCTGACATTGGCGACACCGGCGAACAGCGCCACCACCCCCGCTGCGGTGGTGTCGTCGGCATCCGCCTGCACGCCCGCGGTCTCGTCATGCGCGACCACCGGTGCGCCCTGCACGATCGCCGCCGTCGGCCCGTCGTCCTGGAACTGCACGGCATCGCCAATGCCGGTCAGGGCCGTGGCCGTGTCGCCGTCGCGGTCGGTGACCGTCACCACCGCCTGCAGCGCGCTGTCGGTGATCGACACCGAGTCGTCGGGGTTGGTGGTGTTCGGGTGCCTCAGCGAGGCGTACTGCGCCACGCTGACCACGCCGGTCGTGCTGTTGATCGCGACGGCGAAGGCCGCCTGCCCGGCGGCGCCGCCGATGCGGCCGACCACCAGGTTGCCTTCCTTGAACAGGAAGATGCTCGTGCCGTTGGTCGTGTCGAGGCCGGAATCAACCCCCGCCGCAGACACCGCCAGCGAAAACGCCGTCGTCCCACCCAAGTCGGTACCGAACGAGCTTCCTGTCGAACTCACGACGGGGCTCGCGTTTTGCGCATATCCAGTCGGGCTCAGATCAGCGCTGACATTGGCAACACCGGCAAACAGCGCCACCACCCCCGCCGCGGTGGTGTCGTTCGCATCCGCCTGCACGCCCGCGGTCTCGTCATGCGCGACCACCGGAGCGCCCTGCACAATCGCCGCCGTCGGCCCGTCGTCCTCGATCACGATCTGCTGGCCGACGAACGCCGACTGAGTGCCGGCGGTCTCGACGCCAATGCCGCCGATGTCGAACTTGCCCTGGACGCCGGTGACCTTGAGCCGCTCGTGCGAGGCGGCGTCGTATTCGACGGTATAGTCGTCCTGGAGGCCGCGGAGCTCGACCTCGCCGCTGGCGAGGAAGTCCACGGTGATGCCGTTGACAGGGGTGGTGACGTCGCCCGTGGCGGTGAGCAGGAGGGTGCCGGAGGCGTTGAACACCCGGACCTCGGAAATGGCGGCGATCGGATCATTGGCGTAGCCGTTGATGAAGCCATCGCCGCTCGGCTCAGTGGCACTGCCGTCGCCCTGTGTATTAAGGGCGGTCAGCCTGAACCCGGCCGGGTCGTTGCCTTGCGTCTGCGAGATCTCGACCGAGCCGCCGGTGCTCGTATTGAGGCCGCCGAACAGGATGTTGGTCTCGGCATCCGCCTCACCCTGGCTGAGGTTGGGCACGGTGAAGTTGGTGTTCGGGCTGGTGACGAAGGTGAAGACCATCGTCTCGCCCGGGTCGATCATCTGATTGAACACGCCGAGCGTGGTCGGCCCGCCGCCCTGCGAGATATGAAGCTTGATCACCTCGGCCTCGGGCGTCGCCACCAGGCCGGTACCGCCCGAAGCGACCATGGTGAAGAGGTGGTTGCCTGAGGGCGTGCCGGCGAAGCTGAAGCCGATCTTCTCGCTCGCGGTGAGCTTGAGGGTGTTGCCGAGATTGACCGCGTCGTCCGGGTCGGTGCTGTCGCCATGGAAGATCGGCGCGTAGGTGACGACGTGGAAGGCCACCTGGGCGCTCGTGGCGCCGGCGTTGAGGACCTCCTCCTTGAAGATGACGAAGGCGACTGCGTCGGCGCTGCCGTTGCCATCGCTGTCATAGCGGCCGATCACGATGTCGTCGCCATCGGCAAAGAGCAGGATGCTCCTGCCATCGACGGTGTCGAGCCCGCTGTCGTCGCCGTCGAGAGCGCCGCCGCTCCCGTCGGTGAACCTGATGTCGGTCAGGCTACCCGTCGAAGCATTGACGGTGACCGAGTTCGTCTTGGTCGCGACGCCGACGCTGGTCGGGAATGTGGGATTCAGCCCGAGAGTGGTCTCGAGATAGGTCCGGAACGAAGCCGACAGGGAGGAATACGCCACATCGGTGTCGATAAAGCCGTCGCCGCTATCACCGGTTTGCAGCCCGGTGGTCTGGTCGTTGACGGCCTCATCGTTGAGAATGAAGGTGATCGTCATTGCCGTCCTCCCCATTCGTGTGTCTGGCCCATTGGGCCACGCGTCCTCGGCACCAGGTGCCGTGGCCACTGTTAAACGAAGCATGCGGGATACGAGGCGCCGGGGCCGCAGCTAGGCCGCCGTGCCCCCTGACGCTCTGCCATGCGGACATTTCCGGTGGCAGGATCGCCGGCGTTTCGAGGGGGGGAGGAAGGTCGAAGTGATCCGCAGGAGCGTGTTTGGCGGTCGCGATCCGTTCTCTCGACTGTGATCGGGTACGGCGGAGCTGTCGACGATGATGGTCAGCCTGGACCCAAGCTCCGCGGACCTCCTCCGTCCGCCGCCAGCATTACAGCAGTCAGTTGCACCGCCGAAGGTTGACACCGAGTCTACCCGTTGCGTTGATGGTGCGTGAAAACCCCCAGCCCAGAAAGCAGCCAGAGAATGATTCACTGGAAAGAAAATTGCAGACAATTATAAATTATTAAATATCTGCAACAAAGAGAAAGATATTCCCAACACCATGACGGCAATCTTATGCAAGTAAATCCTCTAGAAATGGGAGATCTATCCTACGAAAGTTGCCAATCGTATACCTTCGGACCATAAGATCCTTCGATCAAAGGTTCGATATTGCTATTCGAATTTCTTACAATGTGTCCGGAGGTGGGGTGGCCGTGGTGAAGAGAACATCGCGGTCTCCGGCGAAGGCCAGATCGATCAGGCGGATACGGTGGGCGTCCGCTTCGGGGAGTCTCAGGA
>NZ_JASATH010000342.1:0-4335 GCF_038440215.1 Inquilinus sp. OTU3971
AGGCCGAGCCACCGGTGATCGACAGCGTGTCGCCGTCGATATCGGAGGCGGCGGCCAGGATCACCGCCTTGGATACGGTCAGCGGGGTGTCCTCCGCCGCGCTCTGGTCCGCGACCGCGCCGGCGGCCGGGCCGTCATTCACGCCGGTGATTGTCATCGTCACCGTCGCGGTGCTCTGCGCCCCCGCGCTGTCCTGCATCGTATAGGTGAAGGTATCGGTCGCCGTGGCGTCGGCGGCCAGATTCTGGAAGGCCGAGCCCGGGTCGTAGACCACGTTGCCGTCGCCATTGATGCTGACCGAGCCCAGCGCGCCCGTGCCGTTCACCGAGACCAGGGTCTTGGTGTCGCCGGCGTCGGGATCGGTGTCGTTGGCCAGGAGGCTCGCCGCCGTCAGGAACACCGGGCCGCCATCCTCCTGCGCCGAGCCAGTGTCGGCGACGGCCGTCGGCCCCGTGTTCGGGGTATAGGTGCCGGAGGTGTCGGTGATGGTCTCGACGCCCTGGGCGAACAGCTGCGTGCGCTGGGCCGCGCTGAAGGCCGCGCCGACGAGCGTCACGCTGTCGCTGGTTCCCGCCCCCTGGATCAGCAGGGCGGTGGCGACCGCGTCGGTGGTGAAGGCCGTTCCCGCGGCCCGGCTGGTGGTGATCTGCTCGATCCCGGTCAGCGTCTTGCCGGTCAGGTCGAGCACGGCGTCGCTGGTGGTGAGGGTATCCGTGCCGCCGCCGCCGTTGAGGGTGGTCACGCCGCCGAGGCCTCCGGCGCCGGCCGTGAAGGTGTCGTTGCCGCTGCCGGTCTTGATCACCTCGATCGCGACCAGGCTGTCGGTGCCGATCCCCGTCCCTGTCACGGTTCCGGCGGAGAGATTGACCGCCAGGCCGTTGGTGGTGGCCGAATAGTCGACGGTGTCGGTCCCGGCCCCGCCGCTGAAGCTGTTGCTGGTGCCGTTGGTGATGTCGGCGACGATGGTGTCGTTCAGCCCGGTGCCGACGATGTTCTCGATGCTGGAAAGCGTGTCGGTGTTGCCGAAGCTGTCGGTGGCGCTGCCGGATGCGAGATTGACCGTGACCGCGCCGCTGCCGCCGTCCTGGCCGTAATCGGCCGTGTCGGTTCCGCCATTCCCTGTCAGCGTGTCGTTGCCGGCACCGCCGACCAGCGTATCATTGCCCGCCCCGCCATTGAGCTGGTCGGTTCCCGCCCCGGCGATGAGCGTGCTGCCAGCGGCTGCGGCAGTGAGGATATCGTTGCCGCTGCCGGTCCTGATGATCTCGATCGAGGTCAGGGTATCGGTGCCGATGCCGGTACCTGAGGCCGATCCGCTGCTCAGATTGACGGTCAGCGCGCTGGTCGACGCCGAATAGTTGACGGTGTCGGTGCCGTTACCACCGTCGAAGACGTTGTTCGTGAAGTCCGAGACGCTCGACACGATGGTGTCGCTCAGCGCGGTGCCGATGATGTTCTCGATGCTGATGAGGGTATCGGTGTTGCCGAAGCTGTCGGTCGCGCTGCCGGTGGCGAGGTTGACCGTGACGGCGCCGGTGCCGCCGTCCTGGCCATAATCGGCCGTGTCGGTGCTGCTGCCACCGTCCAGCGTGTCGTTGCCCGAGCCGCCGATCAGCGTATCGTTGCTCTGGTCGCCATTGAGATTGTCGGCGCCGTCTCCGCCATAGACGGTGTCGCTGCCGTTGCCGGCATTGACCGTGTCGTTGCCGGTCCCGTTCGGGGAGGTCGTCGACCCACCATAGATGGTGTCGGAATTGCTGGTTCCGCTGATCGTCTCGTTCCCAGAGGTGCCAAAGATCGTCGCCATGGGGGGTCGATTCTTCGAATTATTGGGTAATTTTAGGAAAATTGTATGATTATGCGGCAGGTGCTTGCCGCGGACAGGGACCATTCAGCGAGAGAGGTGGGGTGAAGCTCCGACCGTGGCGTCCGGTCACGGCCGGCAATGTCGCGGGTATCGGAAGTTTGATCTATGAGACGGAGTCCGTTTCTATCGCTTTTTCTCCAGCAATTCCGGACGCTCGGAATACTCGTTTAGTATGGCGTGATCGAGATTTCACATATGGTTCTATTCAGGGTCAATTACGCCCTAGGGCGTATTCGGCTACCACCTCCGTCGCCCGGGCCCCCATTGGGCATGGCTGGAATGAATAATTCCCATACGGAGATCCCTGGACTCCTCACGTTCGGATATCCCGACGACAAGCCGGCCGAGGCTCAACCACGCTCCGAACTGTGCAAATGACCGGCTTCCCTGGATGAAGGGAGAAGCCGCCGGTAGCCGGAAGTACGACACATCGCTGCCGCGGCGCCATGGCATCGGCCGGTCACGATCGGTTCACTCGCGATCCGCTCCACCGAATGCCTGGACCAGACAACTAGGACCGCGGCTCCGCCGGCAGGCTGAACTGGAACAGGGGCGTCACGGTCATGTGGTCCGTCGGGCTTCCGAGCGGATGGTTGATCGACAGGCGCAACGCCCGCGCCTGCCAGTCGACCACGCCGAGGAAGATCAGCCGGCCGAAGACATGCGACCGCGGCGCGATCTGCATCTCCGGATTGTCCGGCGGGGGAAGGAAGGGGTAGCTCCGGCCGCGATCGTCGGTCAGCAGCAGGCTGCCGGACGGGTTGAGCCGCCGCCGGCCGATCCCCGGGTTGAAGATCTCGACATCGACGACGATGCTGGAGGGCAGGAAGCTCACGGTATCGACCAGGATGGTCACGCCGTTCGGGTGCGTCTTGCTCTGCCGCACGCGGACGTTGACGGGTGCAAGTTGCTCGACCAGTGGAAGCTGTGGCGCCTGCAACGTCCGCCCCATGCCCGATCCCGGCAGCGGCAGTCCTGGCTTGACCAGCGGATAGGTTGGTGTCGGCGTCCCCGGCCTGCCGGCTGGCCGCTGCAGCGGCGGGTCGACCTCGAACTGTTGGAGCTGGGCATGCGCCCCATCGGAGAGACTTGCGGCGACGCCCAGAATTGCGGCCCCCCGGAGGCAGCGACCCAGGGTGCGCATCGGCCTCTGGGCAATCCGGAACAATCCGTGGCGGCAGACGGGATCGGCCATGATGCTCAAGTCTCCGCCCTGCGCTGCGGTCACGCAATTGGGCGATTGGGTGAGCCCGGCCATCCCGCCGGAGGATATCCGCTCTCGCCAATGCGGCCGGCAACCATGGTCCGGCATGGGAATCGGCACGGGGCGATGCCTCGCGGGCCATCCACTCCTGGGCGTCCCTAGAAAAAGCCTTTCGGAACCACCGGGCGGCGATTATGAGCCAACGCAAAGAAGTAGGCCTGGACGAACACCCGAACCGCGCTGGACAGGCTGCCGTCATCTCGTTGCGAGGCGCGTATCCTGGTCACGAGAGTGTTCACGGGAATTCCCTCCCGCGTCACGATCTCTTCGAGCCCGATCCAGAATTGCTGCTCGAGCCGGATGCTGGTGCGACTTCCACCAATCGTGACGTTCCGAGTCCGAGGCTCCAGAGGATTCATCAATCGAAAATTGCCGACGCGCCCCATTATCTTCGCCACCTCTAATTGAAGCTTACAGTATTTTCTCGTCAATAATTATGCAGAAGATCGAAATTTGATTTTCAGAATATCAATTTGAGTGACGCATTACATCTTTTGTTGCATGAGATTTACCGTGAAACAGCCCTCGGTTGTAACATGTGAGCGCTCGCCGCCCCTGTCGGACAGGGCATCTCGTCCAATGGTAGCCCCCCGAGTCGACGATACCGGTGCCCGCGCCTGCTCCGCGTCGTTGCGCTCCATCGGGAGCGTGCTCGCGCCCGCTGTGGACGGAAAGGACATGGGCAGGCAAGCTTCAACCACAAGCTCACCCCGGCGATCCCATACCGCGAAAGACCAGCTTTTGGATGCAGAACGCTCGATATACAACTACACGCAACAGTGCAGGCAGGACTCTGACCTGGGCGCCATGTCTTTTCATATACGAAATAGCACCTATATATACAGGCAACTCTAGATCTGGCGGATGAAGCATATGAATTGTGGATGAGATTTGAAGATCTCCGGAAGTTGCCGTGGCGGCATGCTCATCACTGGCCCAGCTTTGGCCTGTCCATCGGCCTTTCGGCTGCCTTCTCACCGCCGCTGATACGCGGCAGTCGACCGCAAGGGAGTCGTAGCCAGATGGGGGCAATCATCGCCGAAGCGAAGCCCTGGCTGAGCGAATGCCGATCCCGATCGGCGCAGCTGACAGACGCCGTTGCCGGAGGTCGTAGGCGGAAGCAGGCGGAGAAAGCCTGCCAAGAGCAGGAGAAGAGCTGATGTGCGGCATCGTCGGCATCGTCGGGACCAAGCCGGTCGCCGCC
>NZ_JASATH010000343.1:0-4302 GCF_038440215.1 Inquilinus sp. OTU3971
CCCCCCGCCGCGGGGCCCCCCCCCACCCCCCCCCCCCCCCCCCCCCGGGGGGGGGCCCCCCCCCCCCCCCCCCCCCCGGGCCGCATCGGTCACATATGCGACGGCAGATAGGTGGCGAGGCCGGGGAAGCCCATCAGCACGAACACCATCAGCACCATGATGAAGAACATCGGCAGCGCCGCGCGCGCGATCGTGCCCAGCCCGTGTTTGGTCATGCCCTGCAGCACGAACAGGTTGAACCCGACCGGCGGCGTGATCTGGGCCATCTCGACCACGACGACGATGAAGATGCCGAACCAGATCACGTCGATCCCGGCCTGGCGGATCATCGGCTCGACGATCGCCATGGTCAGCACCACGGAGGAGATGCCGTCCAGGAAGCAGCCGAGGATGATGTAGAAGACCAGCAGCGCCAGGATCAGCTCGGTCGGCGACAGGCCCAGACCCTGGATCCAGGCGGCCAGGTTGCGCGGCAGGCCGGTGAAGCCCATGGCCAGCGACAGGCACGCCGACCCCGCCAGGATCAGGGCGATCATGGCGGAGATCACGGTGGCGCTTTCCAGCCCCTCGATGAAGCTGCGCCAGCCCAGCGTCCTCTGCCAGGCGGCGAGGCCGAGCGCGCCGAGCACGCCGAAGGCCGCGGCCTCGGTGGCGGTGGCGGCGCCAGAATACATCGATCCGATCACCAGAAGGACGAGGAGGACCACCGGCAGCAGATGCCGCCCCTCGCGGATCTTTTCGATGAAGCTGGTGCGGGGCTCGGCCGGCACCTCGCCCGGGCGCAAGAGCCCCCAGCCGACGACGTAGAGCATAAAGAAGCCGGCCAGGACGAGGCCCGGGATCACCCCGGCGATGAACAGCTTGGAGATCGATTCGTTGATCGAGACGCCGTAGACGATCAGGGTCAGCGACGGCGGGATCATCAGCCCCAGCGTCGCCGCGCCCGCCAGGGTGCCGATGATCATCCGCTCCGGATAGCCGCGGCGGCGCAGCTCCGGGATCGACATGCGGCCGACCGTCATCAGCGTCGCGGCGGAGGAGCCGGAGACCGCGGCGAAGACGGTGCAGCCGACGATATTGGTGTGCAGGAGCCGCCCCGGCAGTCGCGCCAGCCAGGGCGACAGGCCGCGGAACAGGCTTTCCGACAGCCGGGTGCGGAACAGGATCTCGCCCATCCAGATGAACAGCGGCAGGGCGGTCAGCGACCAGCTGGCAGCCGAGCTCCAGATCGTCGTCGCGAGGGCGGGCCCGGCCGCGCGGCTGGTGAACAGCTCCATCCCGATATAGGCGACGCCGAGCAGCCCGAGGCCGATCCAGACGCCGGAACCGAGCAGCAGGAACAGCGCGAGGAGCAGGATGGCGGTGGCGGTGAGTTGGTCCATGGCCTCGGCCCGGTCTCCGGGTTGAAAGGTCTGATCCGGACGGTCAGATCTCGCGCTGGCTTTCCTCGCCTGCCTGCACGCCGGCGCTGCCCGTGAGGATCAGGGAGACCAGCCCGTCGAGCAGCGCGATCGCGAAGATCACGGCGCCGGCCGCCATCGACAGCTGCGGGATCCACAGCGGCGTCGCATCCTGGCCCTGGCTGACGTCGTGCAGCTTGTAGGACCAGCGCACCATCGCGACCGAATACCAGGCGAAGTAGCAGCCCAGCGCCGAGCCGACGGCCCAGCACCACAGCTCGCCCCAGCGCCGCCGGGACCCGAGAGCGGCGAGCAGCAGCCCGACCCTGATATGGGCGCCGCGCCGCAGCGCCAAGGCCAGCGCCAGGAACGACGACGACGCCAGCAGGTAGGAGGCGTATTCGGTGCCGCCCGGGAACTGCAGCCCGAGCCAGCGCGCCGCCATCACCGCGACGATGACCACCAGCAGCGCCAGCAGGGACACAGCGGCCAGCATCCCCGCCGCGAGATACAGGGCGTCGAGCAGGCGCCGGAGGATGCGGCCCGCCGAAGCCGTCGCCGGCCGGGCGGCCGTCGGCTGCGCCGTCACTTCGCGGCCTTGTAGGCGTCGACGATCGCCTGGCCCTCCGGCCCGGCCTTGGCCAGCCATTCCTGGGTCATGGTATCGCCGATCTTCAGCAGCTCGGCCCGCCAGGCGTCCCCCGGCTTCTCGACTTTCATGCCGTTGGCGGCGAGCTGCCCGACGGTGAAGTCGGTGTACTGCACCGCCCGCCAGTAACCGGCATATTCGGCGAGGGAGGCGCAGCCGCGGATGCCGGCACGGGTGGCGTCGTCCAGCCCGTCCCAGGTGTCCTTGCTGGCGAAGACATAGTTGCGGGGCAGCCAGGCGTCGACCGTGTAGAAGTTCGAGAGCTGCTCCCACACCTTGCGGTCATAGCCGGTGGCGCCCGAGGACAGGAAGGATTCGACCACGCCGGTGGCCAGCGCCTGCGGCAGCTCCGCCTCCTCGATCTGCACCGGGTTCAGGCCCGCCAGCTCGGCGAAGCGGGCGGTGGCGGCGTTGTAGGCGCGGAACTTCAGGCCCTTGATGTCGGCGTTCGACGCGACCGGCTTCTTGAAGTACAGCCCCTGCGGCGGCCAGGGCACCGTGTAGAGGAGCACCAGGTTCTCGCCGTCCAGGATCTTCTCGACCACCGGCTTCGTTACCCGCCATAGCTTCGCCGAATCTGCGAAGGAGCCGACGAGGAACGGGATCGAGTCCACGCCGAAGATCGGATTCTCGTTTTGGTGGGCGGAGATCAGCCTTTCGCCGATCGGCGCCTGGCCGGTCTGCACCGCGCGCTTGATGTCGTTGCCCTTGAACAGCGAGCCGGAGGGGTGGACGACGATGTCGACCGCGCCGGCCGTCGCCTCCTTCACGCAGGCGGCGAAGGCTTGCGCCGTGCCGGTGTGGAAGTTGCTCTCGGTATAGGCCGTGGGCATGTCCCAGGTCTCGGCCAAGCCCGGGCCGGCCGCCAGCGCGACGGCGGCGCCGAAGGCGGCCTGCCGAACCCCGAATCCGCGACGATGCGTCCCCATTCTCGTCCCCCTGTCCGGTGTGTCGATGTCCGCCGCCTCGCTTGATGACGAGGTCGCCGATGGTCGGACGTCCTATTGAAACCTTAGCGGTGATTCAGGTTTCGAACGGAAGCAAATTCGTTCCTACTCGAAACGATCGCGTCCTCGGCGCGGTCGACGAGGCGTGCCGGCAGCGGAGAGGCGGAATGACGGAACGGGGCGGCAAGGCGGTCTACGGCGCCTGCATCGGCATCCTGATGCTCGAGGCGCGCTTCCCGCGCGTGCCGGGCGACATGGGCAACGGCCTGACCTGGCCGTTCCCGGTGCAGTACCGGATCGTGCCCGACGCCTCGCCCGACCGGGTGGTGCGCCGGCGGGCCGAAGGCCTGCTGCCCGCCTTCATCGCCGCGGCGCAGGACCTGGTCCGGCATGGCGCCGACGCCATCACCACCAATTGCGGCTTCCTGTCCCTGTTCCAGGACGAGATCGCCGCCGCCGTCGGCGTGCCGGTCGCCACATCCTCGCTGATGCAGGTGCCGCTGGTGCAGCGCACCCTGCCGCCGTCGCGCCGCGTCGGCATCCTGACCATCTCGCGCGAGGCGCTGACGGCGGATCACCTGCGGGCCGCGGGCGTCGACCCGTCGACGCCGGTGATGGGCACCGAAGGCGGGCGCGAATTCACCCGCGCCATCCTCGGCAACGAGCCGGAGCTCGACGTCGAGGCGGCGCGGGCCGACAATGTCGAGGCCGCCCGAGCCCTGGCCGCGGCGCATCCGGATCTCGGCGCCATCGTGCTCGAATGCACCAACATGATCCCCTACGCCGCCGATATCCGCCGCGCCACGGGGCTGCCGGTGTTCTCGATCCACACCCTCGTCTCCTGGCTCCACGCCGCGGTCCTGCCACGCCGCTTCGACACCCGCCTGGACGACGTGAGGCGCTAAGTCTCGACCGCGCAGCCGAACTCCGCCGCCGAGGCTTCGAGCCAGCGCCAGAGACTGCCGGCGAAGCTGCGGTAGATCGCGATCTCGTAGGTCGGGCGGTCGTCGAGCTGCCAGAGCTGGGCGCCGATATGGGCGATCACGGTCACCGCCGCGTCGCCCGGGCCGAAGGCGCGGGGGTGCAGGTCGAGGCCGACGCCCTTGATCAGCGCGTCGCGGGCGCGCGAGCCCGACATGCGCAGCACGGCGAGGCCGTCGCTCTGGTCGCTGATCGCAGCGAAAGCGCCGACGGCCTCGGTCAGCTCACGAACAAGGCCCGTCCGCTCCGATTGCCTCTCCCGCGTGGCGGGAGAGGTGGGGGGGGGGGGGGGGGGGGCGGGGGGGGGGGGGGGGGGGGGGGGGGG
>NZ_JASATH010000344.1:0-4259 GCF_038440215.1 Inquilinus sp. OTU3971
CCCCCCCCCCTCGCGCCGGGGCGCGGCCGGCGCGCCCCCCCCCCGCCCCCCCCCCCCCCCCGCGCCGGGGTCGCGGTCGGTCTGGGCCGACCACACCATCGCCACCGCCGGCAGCCGCAGCTCCAGGGGCAGCGGCAGCGGGCTCAGCGTCAGCCCGAAACGCGGGCCGTAGCGCCGGGCCATGCGCGCCGGCAGGGTGGCCAGCACCGGCGCCTCGGCCGCGGTCGCCAGCACGGTCATGAACTCGGCCGACGCCATCACCACGTTCAGGTTGGCGCCCACCCGGCCCAGCGCCTCGTCCAGGCAGCCCTGCAGCAGATTGTTCAGCGTCACCAGCGCGTGGCCGGTCGACAGATAGGCGTCGAGTTCGACCGGGGGCTCCAGCGGCAGCAGATCGCGGTTGAAGCAGCAGGCCAGCGCCTGATGGTACAGCTCGATGCCGCGGTGCCGGGTGGCACCGTGATCGAAGCAGCCCACCGCCAGGTCGATCTCACCGTCGTCCAGCAGCCGGTGCACCTCCTCCCGGAACACTGGCCGTCCGATCACCCGGATGCCGGGGGCGCAGCGGCGCAGCTCCGCCGTCAGGTCCGGCATCAGCAGCAGCTCCAGCTCGCTGGAAAAGCCCAGGCGGAAGATCCGATCCTGGGTCTCGGGGTCGAAGCCCTCTTCGGCGCGCAGCACCTCCTGCATCTGCTGCAGGGCCTGGCGGATGCGCGGGGCCAAAGCGCGGGCCTTGGCGGTCGGCTGCATCGCCTGGCCGACGCGCACGAACAGCTCGTCCTGCAGCAGCACCCGCAGCGTCGACAGGCTGTGGCTCATCGCCGGCTGCTGCACCTTCAGCCGGGTGGCGGCGCGGGTCACCGTGCGCTCCTCCATCAGCGCGTCGAAGGCGACCAGGAGGTTCAGGTCGAAGGAGCGAAGATCGAAATGATCGATGGAGCCCATGAGGCGGATCGATTTGATTGCTGACTCTGCGGACATTAGCTCTGGGGCCGGCGCCGTCAAGCGGCGCGCCCACAGCGGAGATGGCCCATGGGCTCCCCCAGCTTTCGCATCGGCGACGCCACGATCACGCGAATCGACGAGATCCCGCTGGCCCACGGCTCGCCGGCCGAGCTCTACCCCGAGATCGATCCGGAGGCGGCCGACCGGCGCCGCGGCCGGCTGCCGCCCGGCGCGCTGCACCCCGAGACGGGGGCGATCAGCCTCAGCATCCACAGCTGGCTGGTGTGCACGCCGCATCGCACCATCCTGATCGACACCGCCACCGGCAACGGCAAGGAACGGCCGGCAGTGCCGATCATGCACCGGCTCGACGTCCCCTACCTGCAGCGCCTGGCGGCGGCCGGGGTGCGGCCGGAGGATGTCGACCACGTCCTGATCACCCATGTCCATGCCGACCATGTCGGCTGGAACACCCGGCTGGTCGACGGGCGCTGGGTGCCGACCTTCCCAAACGCCCGCCACCATTTCTCGGCGGTCGAGCAGCGCTACGGCGAGAGCCTGGCGGCAGGCGGCGACTTCCGTCCCGCCCCGGCGCTGGGCGCGCCGCGGCACCCGCCGCTCGATGGTGTCTACCAGGACAGCGTCCGGCCGGTGCTCGAGGCCGGGCTGGCCGACCTAGTCGCAATCGATGGCGGCGAGGTGCTGGACGGCATCTCCTTCCACCCGGCGCCGGGCCACAGCATCGACCACGCTGTGATCCGCCTGCGCTCGCGCGGCGAGGAAGCGCTGTTCGCCGGCGACGTCATGCATCACCCGCTGCAGGTCTACGAGCCCGGCTGGAATTCGCGCTACTGCGAGTTTCCGGAGCCGGCGCGCGCCTCGCGCCGCTGGCTGCTGGAGCATGCGGCCGAGAGCGGCGCCCTCGTCCTGCCCGGCCATTTCCCCGAGAGTTCGTCCGGGCATATCACCCGCCGCGGGGACCGCTTCGAATGGACTTTCGCATGATCGGAGCCGACATCATGACCACACGTTCTGACGCCCCGGCCGTCGAAATCGCGGTCGAGGACCTGATGGTCCCGAGCGACACGCCGGGCATCGATCTGCACATCCGCAACAAGCGGCCGGCCGGGATGCGCGACTTCTCGCCGGAACGCAGCATCGTGCTGATGCACGGCGCCACCTATTCCTCGGGCACGCTGTTCGACGTGCCGGTCGGCGGCTTCTCCTTCATGGACTGGCTGGCCGGCCGCGGCTACGACGTCCATGCCGTGGACGTCCGCGGCACCGGCGGCTCGACCAGGCCGCCGGAGATGGACCGGCCGCCGGAGGAGAACCCGCCGCTCGGCCGGACCGAGACCGGGGTGCGCGACTTCTCGGCCGCGGTCGACTTCGTGCTGCGGCGGCGCGGCCTCGACCGGACCGGCATCGTCGCCATGTCCTGGGGCGGCTCGGTCGCCGGCGCCTATACCGGCCGCAACAACGCCAAGGTGGCGAAGCTGGCCCTGGTGGCGCCGCAATGGCTGAACCCCGGCAAGGCGCGGATCGACCCGGGCGGCCCGCTCGGCGCCTGGCGCCGGATCCCGGTGCTGCAGGGCAAGGCGCGCTGGCTGGAAGGCGCGCCGGAGAACAAGCGCGACGGGCTGATCCCCGCCGGCTGGTTCGAGACCTGGGCCGAGGCGGCGCTGGCCACCGACCCCGAGGGCCGGGCGCAAACGCCGCCGACGATGCGCGCCGGCACCGGCCCGATCCTCGACACGCGGGAATATTGGTCCGTCGGCCGGCCGTTCTACGATCCGGGCGCCATCACCGTGCCGGTGCTGCTGGTCCACGCCGAATGGGACCTCGACGTGCCGCTGCCCGTGGCCCAGGACTATTTCACCCGTCTCACCGGCGCGCCCTACCGGCGCTGGGTCGAGATCGGCGAGGGCACGCATATGGTGCTGATGGAAAAGAACCGCCTGCAGGCCTTCCGCGCCATCGGCGACTTCCTGGATGAGACGTTTGCACCGGAGGGGTGAGAGGGGCAGTTCATACATCCCTCGGATCTCGCTCGCGTTGCCTCTCCCGTTTTACGGGAGAGGTCGGAGACGCGAAGCGGCTCCGGGTGAGGGGCTCTTTGTCGAGGCTTTGTCGAGGCCCGGGCCTGCCCTCACCCGGTCGTCCTGCGGACGCCCGACCTCTCCCGCCAGGCGGGAGAGGCAACGCGCTCTCGCTGTGAGGACGGCCTCACCCCTTCTCCACAATCGCTTCCACCGCGCCGCCGGCTTCGGCCCAGTCCTTGAAGGCGCCGAGGTTGCGGACATCGGTATAGCCGAGGTCCTGCAGCGCCTTGCCGGCCAGGGCCGAGCGGCCGCCGGAGGCGCAGTACAGGATCACCGTGCGGTCGCGGCGGAAGGCCGGGTCGTGATACGGCGACTCCGGGTCGGCGCGGAACTCCAGCATGCCGCGCGAGACATGGGCGGCGCCACCGATCTTGCCCGCCTTCAGCTCCGGCGCGTCGCGCACGTCGACCACCAGGGCGCCGCCCTGGATCAGCGCGGCCGCCTCGTCGCGGCTGACTCGCGGCACCGCGGCGTTGGCCGCCGCCAGCAGCTCTTTGACCGATGTCGTCATGAATTTCTCCCGATCACGAAGGCTTGCGCCCGACGGCGAGCGCGATGGCGAAGCCGTCCGGGTCGATGAAGGCGGCCTCGGGTCCGGCGCCGGTGGCGTCGAAGAACCGGGCCATGAAGCAGCGCAGCGCCGCGCACAGGGCGATGTCGGCGATCTGCACGTCGCGGAAGCCGACCGCCCGCAGCGCGCCGATGTCCCGTTCGGTGACGCGCGAGGCGTCGCGGGCCACGGCCTCGGCATGGGCCAGCATGGCGGTGTCGCGCTCGCCCAGCCCGGCCGCGCGGAAATCGGCCTGCACCGCCAGAACCTTGTCGCGCGATCCCAGGTCGTCCAGCAGCATCTTGCCATAGACCATCGAGCAGTAGCTCGACGGCACCTGCTTGGCGGCGATGAAGGTGATCAGCCGCCAGTCGCGCGGCGACAGCGAGAAGTTCGCCTTCACCTGGGCATAGAACGCCTCCCAGGCCGGCAGCAGGTCGGGCCGGGCGGTCCAGCAGGCCGTGGCGGACATGACGAAGCCGAGCCGCGCCCGGTCCGCCGCATAGGACTCCGCGACCTTGCCGGTCGCGTCCTCTTCCCTGATCGTTTCCAGGAACATCAACCCATCTCCCCACGGCCGGGCGGCCGCCGTGGCGAGCCCGGGTCATTTCCCGTCAGAATCGGAAGCGGGCGAACGGCCGTCAATCTCCCGAACGGGAGTT
>NZ_JASATH010000345.1:0-4154 GCF_038440215.1 Inquilinus sp. OTU3971
CGGCGCGCCGCGCGCCCCCCCCACCCCTCCCCCTGCCCCCCTCCCGCAAGGGGAGGGGGGACTAGGAAAGAACCGGCAACGAGAGGAGGAGCGACCAAAGCCCTACCCGTCCAGATCGGCGACGATGTCGAAATGGGCGACCATCAAAGCGCGGGCGCGGTCCGGGTCGCGGGCGCGCACCGCCTCGGCCAGCTCGATATGGCAGCGCAGGGCGCGCTGGGTGGTGGCGAGGTCGCGCTTCAGCTTGGCGTTGCGCATGGTCTCGCGCGTCGAGGCCTCGAGCGCCTCCAGCAGATGCGCCAGCAGGCGCTGGCCGGCGATCGCGGCGAGGCGGCGGTGGAACAGGAGGTCGGCCTCGACCCAGGGGTCGATGGTGCGGATCTCCGACGCCATCTGCTCGACCGCCTCGATCAGCCCGGCGACATCCTCGGCGTCGGCACGGGCGGCGGCCAGGCCGGCGACCTCGATCTCGACCGCGCGGCGCAGGGCCGAGAACTCGGCCGGGGCGATGCCGTAGGCGCGGGCGAGGGTGGCGAACAGGCCGGCGACGGCGCCGCCGGACAGCGGCTGCACCACGGTCGTCCGGCCGTGGCGGATGGCGACGACGCCCTGCACCGCGAGGCGCGCCATGGCCTCGCGCACCACCGGCTTGGACACGGCGAAGCGCTCGGCCAGCGCCGCCTCGGGCGCCAGCGGCTCGCCCGGGTTCAGCCGGCCGGCGGCGATGTCGTCGAGGATGCCGTCGACGACCGAGGCGGCGAGGCGATCGAGGCTGCGCCCCATCTCAGCCAAGCCCTGTTCCGCTGCGCCGCATGCCGCTTCCCCCGCCGGTCGTGATCGCTGCGATCGAGCATACACCGGCAGCGCCCGGCTTGGACCAAAGGACAACGGACCTAGTTCGCGGCGGCCGCCATACTGACCCGAATGGGCGGGGGACGGCCCGCCGCATACGGGAGGGAGCCTGAGATGCGTGCACCGATGATCGCGGCGGCAGCAGCCCTGCTGCTGGCGCTCGGCTTGGCGGGCCCGGCCGCGGCCCAGTCCGGGCTGACCACCCGCGCCACCAACCTGGAGCCGCTGAAGCTGTCCTCCGGCGTGCCCTTCCCGGAAAAGCCCTATGAGCTGCAGGCCGGCAAATACTACCGCTGGACGATCGAGGCCGACGGCACGGCGGAGCTGGCGATCGCGGCGCCGGAATTCTTCCGCAACATCTGGATCAACGAGGTGGTGATCAACAAGATCGAGGTGCGGCCGCTGGGCCTGGATTCGATCGAGTTCGACGACGAGGGCGCGGCCACCATCTCCTTCGTGCCGATCCGCCCCGGCACCTTCACCTTCCACGCCCCGGGCACCGAGGCCGAGGGCATGCGCGGCACGTTCGTGGTGAAGTAGGGGGCGTGGCGCCCGTTCTCTCCGGTCGTCATTCCCGCGAAAGCGGGAATCTCTCGCCGGTGAAGCCGTGACGAGATCCCCGCTTTCGCGGGGATGACGAGATTTTTTAAGCGAAGGCAGGCCATTCGCGCGCGGACGCGCGCAGCCCCTCCCCCAACCCCCTCCCGCAGGGGGAGGGGGAGAGTGGATGGCTGGGTGTGATCGGCAGATTTGACAGGTGCCGCAACCGGCTTAGCTGCTGTCCGGTTTCGATGGCTTGGGCATGGACCGGCCGGCGGCGGAGTCGTCCGGCGGCGGGGACCAATCGTCCGCAGCCTCGCGATCGGCAGCCTCGGCGGGCTCCGCCGGCGGGGCGGCCTTCGTCTCGGCGACCTCGTCCCAGCTCTGGGGCAGCCGGATCGGGTCCGGCGGGTAGCCGATCTTGCGGCAGACCTCGCGTACGAACTCCGCCGCCGACAGCGTGTCCAGCTGCGCGTCCAGGATCTCGTCCTCGACCAGCTTCTCCCACGCCACCGACCGCATGCATTCGGCGTCCAGCCCCTCCTCGGGCCTCGCCGCCGCCTCGGCCACCATCCCGGCCGCACGCTCCCGCCGCTGCCGGCGGCGCTGCTCCTCGCCCGACTTCGTGCGCTCGTCCCGCCGCGTCATGAAGCCGGTGCGGATCCGCTCCACCATCGCCGCCGTCAGCCGCAGCGAGCGCGTCAGCCGCGCCTGGATCAGCCCGAAATCCGGCGGCGCCTTCGGGTCCAGATGCGACCGCTCCTGCTGCTGCGCGGTCAGCCGCTTGCAGCGCATGTCGATCTCCATCGCCTCGCGCAGCATGCCCAGCACCCACCCCGTCCAGTTCATGTCGGGATCGGTCGGCCGGATCGGGTCGGATTGCGCCTCGTCCATAGAACGTATCATGAACGAGAATCGCGCGTTAAGTCCAGAGCCCATCGCGTTCACGCGCCGCCGCGCCGCTTTGCCCCGGCATCTTGGTCGCAAGGACGACGGACAGCGGGGGTCCGGACGCGATAGCATCCGGCGGAACCCCTCTTTGCCCGCACCGGATGACCAAGACCCTTGCCCCGCCCCTGACCGACCTGACCCCCACTTTGGGCGGGGCCGAGGCGAACCCGATCCGCATCGGCTTCGCCGACAAGAACCCGCTGGTGCTGCGCGGGCTGCAGTCGCTGTTCGGCGAGGACCGGCGGTTCGAGCTGGTGGTCTCGGCCAGCGACGGCGAGCGCTTCCTCGACGCCGTGACGCGGTTCGAGTTCGACGTCGGCATCATCGGCTGGGTGATGGCCAATGGCGACGGCCGCGCCGTGCTGGAGGCGCTGAAGGCCTGGGAGGCCGCCCCGGCCCGGGTGGCCGCCCCGGCCCGGGTGGCCGCTGGAAGCCCCCTGCCCCGCATCGTCGTCTACACCGGCGCCGATCTGGGCGTGGCGCGGATGGCGATGCAGCTGGGCGCCGCCGGCTTCCTGTCGAAATCCGAGCCGCCGGAGCGCCTGCTGGACGTGGTGGCCGAGGTGGCGCGCGGCCGGATGATGTTCCCCTTCCTCGACCTCGGCCGGGCGGCGGCGGACGACCCGCTGGCCTGCCTGACCACCCGCGAGCGTGAGCTCCTGGAGCGGCTGGCCGAGGGCTTGAGCAATGAGGGGCTGGCCCGCCGCTTCGGCCTGTCGCCGAACACGGTCAAGTTCCACCTGCGCAACCTGTACGAGAAGCTGGGCGCCGCCAACCGGGCCCAGGCCGTGGCCGTGCTGCTGGGGCGCGACCGGGGGTAGGGTCGGATACGCAGCCTGATCTTTTCTAGTCCCCCCTCCCCTTGCGGGAGGGGGGACTCAAAAATGTCGCAGCCCGGGGGACGGACTCACTGTGAGGATGAGCGAGCGCTATAGGCCCACCCCCGCAAATTTTCTGCCCGGCGTCCTACGAACGTAGGACGACCCCGGCGGGCGGCGCGTGGTTCGCTGTGATCGGAAGGGCTTCCTCGCAACGGCTTCCGAGACGCCATCATGCAGATGCTCGACGCCAGAGATCCGATCCGCCTCGACCCGGCCGCGCTGCCGGCCGATGTCGACGACCATGGGCTGGAGGCCGAGCTGCAGCCGGTGCTGCGCAGCGCCGTCCCGGGCCCCGCCCCCTTCAACGCGCTGGTGCTGGTGCGCGGCACCCTGCCCGCCGGCGCGGCCGCGGCGGACGGGACCTTCGCCGTGCGCACCAATTTCACGCTGGCCGGCTTCGACCCGATGTCGCCGCCGCCGTTCAAGCATTCCTCGACCGCGGCGCTGCGCCAGGCCGGGGCGCCCGAGGTCGAGATCGACGCCATCGACCACGGCTATTTCGACGATTCCGGCCGCTGGGTGCTGCTGGTCCGCGGCGACAGCCTGCGCCAGCACGGCGCGGTCGAGCTGACCAGCTGGGTGATGTGCCGCGAGCCGCCCCCGGCCAGGCGGCTGGACGGCAAGACGGATGGGCGCCTGGCGTTCCGCAGCTACCGCTCCTTCGTGCCGCCGCAGCCGCCGCAGCCGGCGGATGCCTGGAGCCAGGCCATGAGCCGGATCGTCCGCCGCCCGGACATCGGAGGCCGCGCGCCGGCGTGAGGCGGCTGCGAGGCGCGGTTCTATTGCCTCTCCCGCTCGCGGGACCTTTTCAGAACAGCTCGAGCCCTTCCTTTCTTGTCCCCCTCCCCTTGCGGGAGGGGGCATTTACACATCGCCTCTTTTGAGTCCCCCCTCCCCTCGCGGGAGGGGGGTAGGGGGAGGGGGTTTTCT
>NZ_JASATH010000346.1:0-4147 GCF_038440215.1 Inquilinus sp. OTU3971
TCTGCTCTGGGCGGTATGGAAGGAGCGTGGCCATGCGGTTTCACGTCGAGTTGATCAAGCCCTCGCATTACGACGATGACGGATATGTCATCCAATGGTGGAAGGCATCGGTCCCGTCCAATTCCCTGGCCAGCCTCTATGCGATCGTCCTGGACGCGGCCGAGCGCTGTGTCCTCGGCCCGGAGGTGTGGATGACGCTCTCGGCCGCCGATGAATGCAACACCGTGATCTCGCCCCGGCGCATCGCCCGCCGCCTGGCGCGGGCCGGGACCGGCGCCGTTGTCTTCCTGGTGGGCGTGCAGTCGAACCAGTTTCCGCGCGCCATGGACCTGGCCCGCGACCTGCGCGCCCGCGGAGTTGCGGTCGTCATCGGCGGCTTCCATGTCAGCGGCTGCCTGTCGATGCTGCCGAACCTGCCGACCGACCTGCAGGAGGCGCTGGATCTCGGCATCATCCTGTTCGCCGGCGAGGCGGAAGGCCACATCGACCAGTTGCTGCGCGACGCCTATGCCGGCACGCTGCAGCCGATCTATAACTTCATGGACGATCTGCCGTCGCTCGACGGCGCCCCGACCACCTACCTACCGCCGGAGACGCTGCGGCGCTATTCGCCGCCGATCGGCTCGTTCGATTCCGGGCGCGGCTGTCCGTTCCAGTGCAGCTTCTGCACCATCATCAACGTGCAGGGACGCAAGTCGCGCTACCGCAGCGCCGACGATGTCGAGCGGCTGCTGCGTGATCACCTCGCCCGCGGCGTCTATCGCTTCTTCATCACCGACGACGATTTCGCGCGCAACCGGAACTGGGAACCGATCCTCGATCGCATCATCGAGATGCGGGAGAGGGACGGGCTCTATCTGCGCTTCATCATCCAGGTCGACGCGCTGGCCCACAAGATCCCGGGCTTCATCGACAAGTGCCGCCGGGCCGGCTGCCTGCGCGTCTTCATCGGCCTGGAGAACATCAATCCGGACAATCTGCTGCATGCGAAGAAGCGGCAGAACAAGGTCACCGACTATCGCCGCATGCTGCAGGCGTGGCGGGACGCCGGGGTCATCACCTTCTGCGGCTACATCCTGGGATTTCCAGGCGACCGGGTCGAGTCGATCGAGCGCGATATCGGCATCATCCAGCGCGAACTGCCGGTCGATATTCTGGAATTCTTCGTCCTGACGCCGCTGCCGGGATCGGAGGATCACCAGACCCTGGATGCCGACGGCGTCTGGATGGATCCGGACATGAACCGATACGACACCGAGCACGTCACCACCGGCCATCCTCTGATGACACCGAAGGAGTGGCAGGACGTCTACCGGCGAGCGTGGGCGCTGTACTACTCGCCGGCGCATATCGAGACCCTGTTGCGGCGCGCGGTGGCGGGCGGCATCGACGCCCGGCGGCTCATGCTCAGCATCGTCCAATTCAGCAGCATTCCGGTGATCGAGGGGGTCCATCCACTGCAGGGCGGTTATGTCCGGCGGAAGATCCGGTCCAGCCGGCGCCCGGGCCTGCCCAGGCCCAACCCGCTCATTTTCTACCCGACCCGTGTCGCGGAGACGATCCTCGCGCTCACACGCACGCTGGCAGTCCTGTGGCGGGTCGACCGGATTCGGCGGAGGGTGGTGCGCGAGGCGAGGCGAGCACCCTATACCGATATCGCGATCAGGCCGCTGCCGCCCGAAGACGAGGAGGGGCTGGACCTCCTCAAGACGCGACAGCAGCGCGTGGCTGCCGTCGCGCGCTGACCGGGACGCCGTCTCGGCTCTCTCCGGCCCGGGAAACGTCCCTGGGATGTTGCAGCTGTTGGGCCGCAGATCAAAGATGCATTCGAAGAAGCCCCCATCCCGGAGGAAGGCCGTCGAGGTGGCGCGGGCAACCAAGACGGCAGCCGCTCCTGTCCGCCGCGCCAAGGCCGCCCTACTCTCCAAACGTGCGATATGGATTGCGGCATCGATCGCGGCGGCGATTGCACTCGGCGGTGGTCTGGCCTCTCAATTTCTGTCGGACGGCTGGGGCACCTCGCGATCTGGCAGCGCACCCGCAAATGTCGTCGCCACATTCGTCGGCAGCGAGACCTGCGCGGGCTGCCACCAGGCAGAGGCGCAGCTTTGGCGCGCCTCGCAGCACAGGCACGCCATGGCTCATGCGACCGACACATCGGTGCTCGGCGATTTCAGCGATGCGAGCTTCGACGATGGCGGCGTTCAGTCCCGCTTCTTCCGCAAGGACGGCAAGTTCCTGGTCGAGACTGATGGCCCCGACGGCTCGCTCGCCCCATTCGAGATCAAGTACACGTTCGGTGTCGACCCGCTGCAGCAATATCTGGTCGAGTTCCCCGATGGCCGCCTGCAGGCTTTGTCGCTCGCCTGGGACAGCCGGCCGCAGGAGAAGGGCGGTCAGCGCTGGTTCCACCTCTATCCAGGCGAGGCGATCCGCCATGACGACGCTCTGCACTGGACCAAGCTGAACCAGAATTGGAACTTCATGTGCGCCGAGTGCCATTCGACCGGCGTTCGTAAGAATTACGATGCGGCGAACGATCGCTTCGCCACAACCTGGACCGAAATCAGCGTCGGCTGCGAAGCCTGCCACGGTCAGGGCTCGCGCCATGTCCGCTGGGCGAGAGACGGGCAAAGCTGGTGGCCGTTCGGCAAGCACGAGGATCCGTCGATGGGCCTTCTGGTGCGGTTCGACGAGCGGTCCGGCGCGAACTGGCATCACGATCCAGCCACCGGGTCGCCGGAGCGCGGCGCGGCGCCGCAGATCCTGCGCAAGGAGGTCGAGACCTGCGGTCTCTGCCACGCCAGGCGCGGCGCGTTCTCGGAAGACTGGGTGCCCGGCCATTGGCTCTCGGACACCCACGCGGTCTCGGGCCTCGATCGGGGGCTCTATGAGGCCGACGGGCAGATGCGCGACGAGGTCTACACTTACGGCTCGTTCAAGCAGAGCCGGATGTTCGCCGCCGGCGTCACCTGCAGCGACTGCCACGATCCGCATAGCGCCGAGTTGCGGATTTCCGGCGACGCCACGTGCTCGCAGTGCCACGCTGCCGACCGATATGCCGCCGCGACACACCACCACCACGAGAAAGCGGACCCGCCGCTCGCCTGTGCCTCCTGCCACATGCCGGTTCGCACCTACATGACGGTGGATCAGCGCCACGATCATAGTTTCCGTGTCCCGCGGCCGGATGTTTCGGTGAGGCTCGGCACGCCCAACGCTTGTACCGACTGTCATGCCAACAAATCAGCGGAGTGGGCGGCGTCGGCGGTCGAGCGCTGGTATGGGCCGGACCGCAAAGGGTATCAGACCTACGCCGAGGCGTTCCATGCGGCCTGGGCCGACCAACTGGATGCGGAGAAACTGCTCGCGGCCGTCGCCGCCGATGGCGGCACGCCAGGGATTGCAAGGGCGAGCGCCTTGGCGGAGCTGAACTCGCATGCGTCGCCCGCCGCTATCGATCTGGCGCGGGCTGGCCTTGCAGATCGCGATCCGATGGTGCGAATCGGCGCCCTCGACATGCTCGATGGCATGCCGCCCGCACAGATTTGGCCGATCGCGTCCCCGTTGCTTGCCGACCCCAGCCCCGGCGTCAGGATCCGGATTGCCGGGCTGCTCGCGTCTGTACCTGTGGATTCGCTGCCGGCGCCCGATCGGGCGCGTTTCGAGCGTGCGGCCTCCGAGCTCGTCGCCTCCCACCGTCTCAACGCCGATCGGCCGGAGTCCCGCACGGCGCTCGGAAATTTCTATGCCCAAGGTCGCCGCGTCTCCGAGGCGGAGACCGAATACAAGGCGGCGCTGCGGCTCAGCCCGCAATATTCGCCCGCCACCGTCAACCTCGCCGACCTCTACCGCGGCCTCGGGCGCGATGGCGAGGGCGAGGTGGTGCTGCGCGCCGCGATCGTCGCGTCACCGCAGGATGCCGGCACCCACCACGCCCTCGGGCTGGCGCTCGTGCGGCTCAAACGGCCGGACGAGGCACTGCGCGAACTCCGCCGCGCTGCCGAACTCGAGCCGGATCGCGCACGGTACGCCTATGTCTATGCTGTCGGGCTCCACTCGATGGCGCGCGCCAGCGACGCCATCACGATCCTCAAGGACAGCCTGGCCCGACACCCCGACGATCGCGATCATCTGGCGGCGCTCA
>NZ_JASATH010000347.1:0-4107 GCF_038440215.1 Inquilinus sp. OTU3971
CCGTACCCCCTACCTGCCCCCCCCCCCCTGGGGGGGGGGGGGTAGGGGGAGGGGTCTGCGCGCGTCCGCGCGCGAATGTGCAGAGAACAGGTCCCGCAGCCAGGTTGGATGGCCGGAGTTCAGGCTGGCCTCAACGGCGAAAACCCCCTCCCCCTAACCCCCTCCCGCGAGGGGAGGGGGGACTCGTTTTTCTTTCGGTCGATGTCGTTGCTGGCCTTCGCGATGGCCCAGGAGACACTCTGAAAAAGCCCAGCAAGCGGGAGAGGCCATCGGTGAGCACTTGAGGCAACGGGAACGGACGCCCCGACAGCACCGCGATCGCGAAGCCGAGCAGGATCAGGCCGATGCCGGCGAGGTGGAAGCCGTGCACCGGCTCGCCGAGCAGCAGGAAGGCGAGCGCCGAGGAATAGACCGCCATGAGATGGAACGACGCCCCGGTCAGCGCCGGCCCCAGCGTCGCCACGCAGCGGTTCCAGAACAGGGTCGCCAGGAGCGAGGAGAACACGCCGATGAACAGCAGCGAGGCGACGGCATAGGACGCGACCGGAACCGAACGCCCCGCCGTCTCCTCGAAGATCCAGAACGGCGCCATGAGGACGCAGGCCGCGAGCGTCGTTGCCGCCAGGAACGCCATGTCCGGAACGCTCCTGGGATGCCAGCGCAGCAGGATCGAGTACAGCGCGAAGCCGGCGACGGCGAGAAGCACCAGGATCTCGCCGCCGCCGATCGACAGCGTGGCCAGCGTGGCGGGGTCGCCGCGCCCGACGATCCAGCCGACGCCGAGGAAGGACAGGACGATGCCGGCCACGACGCGCCGGCGCGGCGCCTCCCGGGTGATCGCCCAGGCGAAGATCGGCACCATCAGCGGCAGGGTGGAGTTGAGCATCGCCGCCGTCGCCGCCGGCGTGCTGTGCAGCCCGAGATAGTTCAGCACGGGATAGCCGGCGAAGCCGCTGGCGGCGCAGGCGACGATGACCGGCCAATGCGCCAGCAGCGCGCGCCGATGCGCGACCAGGTCGCGCCAGACGAAGGGCAGCAGCACCGCCGAGGCGACCACCCAGCGCCAGAAGGTCAGGCCGAAGGGCGGCAGCTCCTGGGCGAAGGCGCGGCCGATCACCAGGTTGCCGGCCCAGAACAGCGGCGGCAAAGGCAGCAGCGCATAGGGCCGGCGCCAGACCAGGTCCAGGAGACCGGCGGATCGGCCCGGCAGGCCGCCACGGCCCGGCAGGCGGCCCCCGCCCGGCGCGGCGGTCACGGCGCCGCCCCGGCCAGGCCGATGCGGATGCGCCGGTTGTGGCGGCCCTTGTTGTCGACCTTGAGGATGCGGATCGGCGCCGACCGGCCGGTCGAGGCCAGGTGGGTGCCGCCGCAGGCCTGGCGGTCCAGCCCGGCGATGTCGACGATGCGGATCCGGCCGTCCGCGGTCGGCGGCGGCGTCACCGATTTCGACCGGATCAGCCCCGGCGTGGCATGGCCCTCGGCGATCGTGACATAGTCGTCGCGCACCGCCAGGTCCTGGCGCACGACCTCGTTGATCGGGCCTTCCAGCGCGCGCAGCCGGTCGTTATCGGCGTCCGGCAGGTCGAAATCGAGCCGCGCCGTGCCGTCGGCGCCCAGCTGCGCCCCGGTGACCAGCGCGCCGTCGAAATGCCGGAACACCAGCGCGTTCAGGATGTGGGTGCCGGTGTGCAGCTCGCGCATCATCCGGCGGAACTCGGGGTCGACCACGGCCTCGACCGCGCCGGCGACCTCGGCCGTTGGGTCCTCCAGCAGGTGCCACAGCCGGCCGCCCGCGGGCTCGAAGCCGGCGACGGCGTGCTCGCCGCCCTGCCAGCGCAGCGTGCCGCGGTCCGCCAGCTGCCCGCCGCCGCCGGGATAGAAGGGGGACTGCGCCAGCAGCACCCGGCCCGGCCGGGCGTCGATCACCTCGGTCTCGAGGACGAGGCGATCCGGATTCTCGTGATAGAAGGAGCGTGCCATGATGAACGACCCGATGGAGTGAACTCGGGCAGTCTGGCGCCGGCGGCACCGGCGCTATTGGCGGAAATCGAGGTTCTGGTGGATTTCAGGGACCGCTTGGAAATGCGCTGGTGTGAGTCGGATGGCGGTGGTTTCGAGAACCGGCGCGCAGCGGACGTTGAAGTCCGTGAGCACCGGAAGCGCAGAAACCGCCGTCAGACGGCCGCACCAGTAGCGTTTCCAAGCGGTCTTGGGAGAGCGGCATGGCCCGGGTCGATCGGCTGAACATTGCCCATTACTGGCAGGATCGCAGCGTCCCCGGCCTCAGCCTGATGCAGGCGGATTTCCGCACCCAGGAATATCCGCCGCACCGGCACGAGGCGCTGGTCGTCGCCGTCACCGAGGGCGGCGGCTCGATCATCAAGACCCGCGGCGTGACCGAGCCGGCCAGCGAGGACCAGGCGCTGTTCGTGTTCAACCCGGTCGAGCCGCATGCCGGCTGGATGGGCGAGAGCCGGCGCTGGCTGTACCGCGCGCTGTATCTGGAGGAGGCGGCGCTGCACGAGGTGGCGCGGTCGCTCGGCGTCGAGGACCTGACCTATTTCACCCGCAACGCCTTCGCCGACCGCGACCTGATCGCCGGCTTCCTGTCGCTGCACCGCGCCCTGCAGGCCGGGCAGGACCCGCTGCTGGAGCGCGAGCTGCTTGTGACGACCTTCGGCACCCTGTTTCGCCGCCACGGCAGCGGCGAGGCGCGGATCCAGCCCGGGCCGCGCGACCGCACCCGGCTGCGGGCCGCCACCGACTTCATCCAGGCGCGCCTGGGCGAGACGATCTCGCTGGCGGAGCTGAGTGCTGCGGTCGGGCTGACCCAGTACCAGCTGATCAGCCTGTTCAAGCGCACCACCGGCCTGACCCCGCACGCCTATGTCACCCAGCTGCGCGTCGACCGCGCCGGCCGGTATCTGGCGCAGGGCCTGCCGCTCGCCGAGGTCGCCGTCGCCGCGGGCTTCTACGACCAGAGCGCCCTGACCCGCCACTTCAAGCGCTGCCACGGGATCACGCCGCTGCAATATGCCGGGGCGACGCGGGCGGCCTGAGGAGAGAGCTGTCGCGGCTTGTGGCTCGGTGCGGACGTGACCCAGCGAAGATCTGGGTTGTCCGGCCGGTCCCCATTGCGGACGTTCGGAGGCCGCCCAGGCTCCTCCAGAGCGGACATTTTCATCAAGAGCTCGTCCGCAAGGTAGCCTTCACGCTTCCTGACTGGAGTTTACTATTGCCGCCGCCTGAACGACTCCCGCAAACTGGACACCGCCGTCGAGGCAAGCGCAGCCGCAAACGGATAGTTCTTCGGGCCTACCTTTTCGAAGGGAGCGTAGAAAACACTAATTTCCGGCACCGGCATGTGACGCTCGTCGGGAAAAGTTGAATTCTTCGACACTTGTTCCAAACAGGGTTGTGCACGATCCGTAAATCCGAGACGGATCGAAAGATTGCCTCAAGCCCGACCAAGGATAATGGCCAACGCCGCTACCGTTCATCTGCCGCCACCGAAGGACTGGGATGCCTTCGAGGACATGTGCGCCGACACGTTCCAAAACCTCTGGGGCGACCACAATGCCACGCGCTACGGGCGTCAAGGACAGAGGCAGAACGGGGTGGACATATACGGCTCTCTCGCCGGAGGCGGCGTCGCTGGGGTGCAATGCAAGGGCAGGCGGAGCTGGCCTCCACCGAAGCTCACCATCGAAGGTCTCGATGTAGAAGTCGAGAAGGCGAAAGGCTTTGAGCCGAAGCTCACGGAATTTACGGTAGCCACCATCAATGCGGATGACGCCAAACTGCAGGACAGGGCTCGCGAACTAACTGTCGAACATCAAAAGCAGGGCCTGTTCAGAGTTCACGTCATTGGGTGGGGCGAGCTGACACGCAAACTAACACAGTTCCCCAACCTCCTTGAGAAACACTACAGCTTCACTTCACTCGGAACGTTGCTCACTGAAATTCCCGAACGTGCCGCTCAGCTCATAGCAGAGCAATTCGGCCGGATCGATTTTGGCAGAAGGTCTTACGATGAGCATTGCGACGCTATGCTGGCACCGCCAATTGATGAACCTGAGCTAATCGCGGCGAGTGAGCGGGACCTAG
>NZ_JASATH010000348.1:0-4090 GCF_038440215.1 Inquilinus sp. OTU3971
CCCCCCCGGGGGGGGGGGGGGGGCTGGGGGAGGGGTCTGCGCGCGTCCGCGCGCGAATGGGCATGAATCCGCCTCGCCGTTCGAGCCGGCTTGTAGGGGGCCGGCGTCGGAGCAAGTTGAAAGAACCCCCTCCCCCTATCCCCCTCCCGCGAGGGGAGGGGGGACTCATCTTTTTTAGCCGGCCTTAGTTCGCGCCCCTGTTTCATTTGGAGCTGGTCTCCGCCGCCACTCGGGTGCCGGGCGGCGGGTGGTCGAGCAGCACCCGGCGCAGCGACTCGAACTGCTCCGCCCGCGGGTCGCTCTGGCGCCAGGCCAGCCCGACCATGCGGCCCGGCGGCGTGCCGTCGAAGCCGGCATAGCTGACCAGGCCGCCGACGCTGGCCTCGCCCAGCGTCGCCAGCCGCGGGAACAGGCTGTAGCCGGCGCCGGCCGCGATCATCTGGCGCAGTGTCTCCAGACTGGTGCTGTGCCGCTTGCCGCCGAGGCCCAGCGTGCCGCAGACCTCCAGCGCCTGGTCGCGGAGGCAGTGCCCGTCCTCCAGCAGCAGCAGGCCGTCGCGCGGCAACTCGGTGACTCGGGCGGCGCCGTCCGCCGCCACCGGCCGGTCGGCCGGCTGGGCCAGGACGAAAGGCTCGAAGAACAGCGGCGCGGTGGCGATCTGCGGGTCGGCCACCGGCAGCGACAGGAACACCAGGTCCAGCGCGCCGTGCCGCAGCGCCTCGACCAGCTGGTAGGTGCGGCCCTCATGCAGCACCAGCTCCAGCTTCGGGAAGGCCCGGCGCAGCGGCCGCAGCATGTGCGGGAACAGGTAGGGGCCCAGCGTCTCGATCGCGCCCACGGTCAGCGGGCCGGACAGCGGCGCGTCCAGCTCCTGCGCCAGCGCCATCAGCCGCCGCGCCTCCAAGAGCACGCGGCGGGCCTGGGCCAGGATGACCTCGCCCTTGGCGGTGACCAGAACGGTCTTGCCGCGCTCGAACACCGCCAGCCCCAGCGTCTCCTCCAGCTTGCGGATCTGCATGCTCAGCGCCGGCTGGCTGACGCCGCAACGCTCCGCCGCCTGGCCGAAATGGCGCAGCTCGGCCACGGCGACGAGATATTCGAGATCGCGAAGGGAAAGGCCGGAGAGGGTCATGCCTTCACTGTACGATAAGAAGATCCTATCTTCCAGATAGAGTCGATCGATTGGATCTTATCGGCGCGGTGGGCGAGTCTGCGGGCAGACACAGGAGCCTGCCATGCCGCCAGCCCCCATCCTCGTCGCCCGCCGCCGTCGCATCGCACTGGTGCTGCTGCAGATCGGCGGCCCGGACCGGCTGGAGGCGGTCGGCCCGTTCCTGCGCAACTTCTTCTCCGACCCCGAGATCATCCGCCTGCCGGGCCCGCTGCGCGCCGCGGTGGCGCGGCTGATCGCCTGGCGCCGCACCCCGGTGGCGACCGAGATCTACCGCCAGCTCGGCGGCGCCTCGCCGATCCTGGGCCAGACCCGGGCCCAGGGCCGGGCGGTGGCGGCCCGCCTCGACGACCTCGGCGAGGTCCGGTCCTTCGTGGCGATGCGTTACTGGCACCCCTTCGCGGCCGAGGCCGCCGCGGCGGTCCGCGACTGGCGGCCGGACGAGGTCGTGCTGCTGCCGCTCTATCCGCAGTATTCGACCACCACCACCCGCTCGGCCCTGACCGACTGGGCGCGGGCCGCCCGCGAGGCCGGGCTCTCCGCTCCGACCCGGACCATCGACGCGGCGCCGACCGATCCCGGCTTCGTCGCCGCCCAGGCGGAACTGATCCGCCGGGCCTGGCCGCAGGATGGCGGCCGGCTGCTGTTCACCGCCCATGGCCTGCCGCTGTCGATCGTCCAGGCCGGCGACCCCTATCCGGACCACGTCCGGGCCTCGGCCGAGGCGGTGGTCGCGGCGCTGGGCATCCCCGGCCTCGACTGGCGCATCGCCTTCCAGAGCCGGGTGACGCCGCAGCAGTGGCTGACGCCGGACGCGGAGGCGGAGGTGCGGCAGGCCGGGCGCGACGGAGTCGGCCTGGTGCTGGTGCCGATCGCCTTCGTCTCCGAGCATTCCGAGACGCTGGTCGAGCTCGACCGCGAATATCGGGCGGTGGCCGAGGTGGCCGGCGTGCCGTCCTTCATCCGGGTCCCGACCGTGGGCGTGCATCCGGCCTATGTCGCCGGGCTGGCGGCCCAGCTGCGGCACGCCCTCGGCGCCGCTTCGATGCTGGAGGCGGCGTGATGCGCCCGGCGCTGAACGCGCTGCTGGCCGACCTCGCCCGCCACGGCGCCAGCCTCACCCTCGAAGATGGCCGCGTCGGCGTGCAGGGCGAACTGCCGGCCGAGCTGCTGCTGCGGCTGCACCGCTATCGCCGCGACCTGCTGCCCCTGGTCGAACGCGGCGCTCACTTATCGCGCCGATAAGAACGATCGATTTCCCTGATCGCAGCGCGACGGCAACCCTCTTCCCATGGCGGAATTCCCGCCCGACAGGAGCCCTTGATGACCACCCTGACCACCACCTTCGGCGCCCCGGTTCCGGACAACCAGAACTCCCTGACCGCCGGCCCGCGCGGCCCGGTGCTGATCCAGGACTTCCACCTGATCGAGAAGCTGGCGCATTTCAACCGCGAGCGGATCCCGGAGCGGGTGGTGCACGCCAAGGGCGCCGGCGCTTACGGCACCTTCCGCGTCACCGCCGATGTCTCGAAATGGACCAAGGCGCGATTTCTGTCGGAGGTGGGGAAGGAGACCGAGGTCTTCCTGCGCTTCTCCACCGTCGGCGGCGAGAAGGGCTCGGCCGATGCCGAGCGCGACCCGCGCGGCTTCGCGCTGAAGTTCTACACCGAGGATGGCAACTACGACATCGTCGGCAACAACACGCCGATCTTCTTCCTGCGCGACCCGCTGAAGTTCCCGGACTTCATCCACACCCAGAAGCGCAACCCGGCCACCAACCTCAAGGACCCGGTGGCGGTGTGGGACTTCGCCTCGCTGTCGCCGGAGACGCTGCACCAGTTCACCATCCTGTTCAGCGACCGCGGCACGCCGCGCAGCTATCGCCATATGGACGGCTTCTCGAGCCACACCTTCAGCTGGATCAACGCGGCCGGCGAACGGGTGTGGGTCAAGTATCACTTCAAGACCAGGCAGGGGATCCAGAACTTCACCGCCGAGCAGGCGTCGGCGATGATCGGCATCGACCCCGACCACGCCACCCGCGATCTGTTCGCCTCGATCCAGGACAGTGAGTTTCCGGCCTGGAAAGTCTCGGTCCAGATCATGACCGAGGCGGAGGCCGAATCCTTCCCGATCGACCCGTTCGACCTGACCAAGGTCTGGCCGCACGCGGCGCATCCGCTGATCGAGATCGGCGAGCTGGTGCTGAACCGCAACCCGCAGAACTACTTCGCCGAGGTCGAGCAGTCGGCCTTCAGCCCGGCCAATGTGGTGCCTGGCATCTCCTTCAGCCCGGACAAGATGCTGCAGGGCCGGCTGTTCGCCTATGGCGACGCGCATCGCTACCGGCTCGGCGGCAACCACGGCCTGCTGCCGGTCAACCGGCCGCACGCCGCCGTGGCCAACAACTATCAGCGCGACGGGGCGATGCGCTTCGACGACAACGGCGAGGGCGCCGTGAACTACGAGCCGAACAGCTTCGGCGGGCCGAAGCAGGACCCGGCCGCGGCCGAGCCGGCGCTGCCGCTGCGCGGCGCCGCCGACCGCTACGACCACCGCATCGGCAATGACGACACCAGCCAGGCCGGCGCCCTGTTCCGGCTGATGGATGACGGCGCCCGCGCCCGGCTGATGGACAACATCGCCGGCGCGATGCGCCCGGTGCCGGAGGCGATCCAGCGCCGCCAGATCGCCCATTTCGCCAAGGCCGACCCGGCCTATGGCGCCGGCGTGGCCGAGCGGCTGGGCCTCACCGTGGCGATCGGCGCCGCGGCCTGATCCGAACGGACGGCGGCCATTGCTGTGTGGGGCCGCCGTCCGGACTGGCGGGGGGGGCGCCCCGGGGGGGGGGGGGGGGGGGGGGGGGGGGGGGGGGCCCCCCCCCCCCCCGGCCCCCCCCGGCCACCCCCCCCCACACCC
>NZ_JASATH010000349.1:0-3999 GCF_038440215.1 Inquilinus sp. OTU3971
CTAGCGTCCGCCGCCCGGCTACGTCGCCGGCTGGTCACGGGTTCCATCCGCCGCTGCCGTATTGACGGGTGATGATCTCCAGAAGATGGCCGTTCGGGTCCTCGAAATAGACGCCGCGGCCGCCGTCATGGTGATTGATCTCGCCCAGCTGCGTCTGGCCAGGGTCGGCCCAGTACGGGAGCCTCCGTTCACGAATCCTGCCGAAGATCCCGTCGAATTCGGCTTCGCTGACCAGGAACGCATAGTGCTGCGGCGTGATTTCACCGTCGACATCCATGTAGTCGAGGTTGGCACCGTTCTCGGTCGTCACCATCAGGAAAGGCCCCCAGCGCTTCGGGTCTGGAAGGCCAAGCATTTCCGCCAGGAACTTTGCCGATGCCTCGCTATTGCGGGCCGCCAGGATTGTGTGATTGAAGTCGATTGCCATGCCATCGCTCCTTGTGATCTCTCCAATGGATATTCGATCCGCTGGATTCGACTCCCTATATTCGACCGCCAGCCTGACGAATCAAAAAATCCTCGCAGTGGCGCAGTTGTTCCGCGACTGAAGCGCTACGGGACGAGACGGGATCGAGATCGCGATACTCTTTCGGAATATTGATCTTGCGCTTTCGCCGTCGCAGGCATTGGGCGGCCACGACATCGTCGCTGGTTACCGTGCCGCCCGGTCCATAGGGCCGGCGCGCGGCGGTCTGGCGGTCTGGCGGTCTGGCGGTCTGGCGGTCCGCCCGTGAAACACATATGAATTTTGTCTGCTCCACACGATCAGATCTTGCGCGCATTGCAAGAATGTGGCGGCGTGGATTGACATATAGGACGTGATTCGCGGCAGGGGACTCCGAGCCCTTGGTCCAGCAAGCCGGATTGATCTTGCGGCGCTGGAAGGAACAGAGATCGTTTCGTGCGGACGGGCGTTCGGGCTGCGGCTGCGTGCAGCCGTCCTGCGCATGCGGAGCGCAGGCCGGTCCCGATCGACAAACAACGGGAGGGGGACCCGGTGAACCATCGATTCATGGCCGCCTTGCTGGCGGCGCTGCTCCTGTTCGTGCCATCGCTCGGCCACGCGCAGCTGAGCTGGAAGCCCGGCAACCCCGGCGGCGGCGGCGCGTTCAACTCGCCGGTGGTGACCGGCGAAGGCTACTGGGCCGTCGGCTCGGATCTCGGCGGCGTCTATCTCAGCATGGATGCCGGCGCCACCTGGACCGCGGTGGGATCGGCCCAGGGGCTGACCGTCACCCATATCGCGTCGCTGGCGGCCCATCCCGCGGGCAAGCTGCTGGTCGGCACCGATGGCGGGCTGTTCGTCGGCAACAGCAACGGCACCGGCTTCAGCCGGAAATATGCCACCGGCTACATCGCCGCCATCGCCGTTTCGGCCGATCCGAACATCGTCTACGCCGCAGTGCATCCGCAGTGGGACAGCCTGAGCCCCTACATCATCCGCTCCAACGATGCCGGCCAGACCTGGGCCGCGACCGGGTCCAACCTGCCGACCAATCTGCGCATCACCGGGCTGCGCACCCACCCGGTGGATCCCGACGGTGTCTGGGCGGTCAGCGGCCGGGGACGCTTCCCGGACACTCCGGAGAGCTCGGTGGTCTACCAGGCCCATTTCTCCACCGACGGCGGCGCGACCTTCGCCCGGATGGACCCACAGCAGGGCAAGCTGGTCGACATCGCCTACGGCCTCGACCCGCAGAACCTGAACCTGATGTACGCGACGGTCGCCGCGACCGGCAACGCGCCGCGGGTCTACAAGTCGGTGGAGACCGGATTCTCCTGGACCCTCCTGACCTCCGGCACCCAGGCGCCATCCGGCATCATCCTGGCCGATGCCACCAATGCCAGCCATGTCAGGATCGTCGGCCTCGACGACCAGGCGCTGCGCCCCGCCGGGACCTATGGCAGCTTCCTGTGGGAGAGCAGCAACGCCGGAGCGAGCTGGACCAAGTACACGCTGAGCGTCAGCGGCGGCTGGTCCCAGGCCGATGAGGTCTGGGGCATGGGCTTCAGCTACCAGGGGCTCGGCCAGACCATCGGCTCCAGACCATCCAGCCCGAACACCGTGCTGTGGACCAACAACCAGTTCCTCTATGCCAGCAGCAATGGCGGCAAGACCTGGGCCGACAGCGTCTCCACCGCGGTCAGCGGCAAGTGGCGCTCACGCGGCATCGACAACGTCGTCCCGATCGTGGTCGAGCAGAGCGCGGCAGACGCCAATCTGGTCTATGCCGGCTACATGGATCTCGGCCTGTGGCGCTCGGACGATGGCGGCCTCGGCTGGACCAGCCTGAACGCCGCGGCATACACCGGCGGCTGGGCCGGCAAGGGCGGCAACACCTTGAGCGTGGCCGCGGATCCGAGCCGCGCCAATGTGGTGTGGGCCCAGCTGGGCGGCAATCTCGAGAATTGCAGCACGCCCTGCGACGAGCCGCTGTACCTGGTGAAGAGCACGGACAAGGGCGCGACCTGGCAGAACATCACCCAGGGCCTGCCCAGCCCGATCCGGCGCCTGGAGGGGCTGACCGTGGCGCCCGACAGCACCGTCAACTTCCGCTGGGTCTACGCCGCCGTGAACGGCGACGTGTATCTGAGCGAGGATGACGGCATCTCGTGGCAGATGGTGCTGGACTGCCCGAACAATGACTGCTTCCGGATCACCTATACCGACACCAACGGCGTGCTCGCTTTGTCGGCCGGCGCGGTCTACCGCTCGTGGCAGGGCGGCAGCGCCGGCACCTGGAGCCCGCTGACCCTGCCCGCCGCCATGACCAGCGGCTGGACCCCGGGAGCGCACTGGCTGCACGACGTCTGGACCTATAGCGGCCCGATGGACCTGGCCAGCCGGGGCGGCAACATCTGGATCGCGGTCAAGGGCACCGGCAAGGGCCTGTACCGGTCGGCGGATTACGGCCAGAGCTGGACCCGTGTCCGGGCCGACGACCAGGCCCGGACGGTGACGGTCAATGCCAGTAGCGGTCGCGTCTATTTCGGCAGCTCCAGCGCGGTCCATGCCGGCGGCTACGCCACGACCAGCCAGGGCGTGGTCACCAGCGCGGACGGCGTGTCCGGCTGGGCGGCACAGAACCAGGGCCTGGCCTTCCCGTTCGCGCTGTTCGCCAGGGTCGCGGCCAACGGCGCGCTGTGGCTGACCTCGCCCGGGCAGGGCGTGATGAAGTGGCGGTGACACCCATGCGCCATCGCCTGATCCAGGGCTTGGCCCTGCTGCTGGGACTGCTCGGCATGCTGAGCCTCGGCAATGCGCGCGCCGCCGACCCGGTCGTGATCTACGGAGATGCCTTGCACACCGGCTGGCAGGATTGGAGCTGGTCGTCCGGCCAGAGCCTGACCCACGGCACCACGGTGCATGGCGGCAGCCATTCGATCCGGCTGGTGCAGAGCGGATGGGGCGGTTTGTATCTGCACACCGTCTCGCTCGACACCACCGGCTACGGCGCCCTCACCTTCTGGGCGCATGGCGGGACGGCGGGCGGCCAGCAGTTGCAGCTGCAGGCCCGCGACACCGCCGGCAATCCGCTGGTCAGCGTGCCCCTGGCGCCGCTGCCGGCCAACCAGTGGCGGCAATATTCGGTCGACCTGTCGGCGCTGGATGCGCAGGACCGGCAGGTCACCGGCTTCGTCCTCCAGAACGCCACCGCTTCCACCCTGCCGGCTTATTTCGTCGATGACATCGGGCTCAGCGTCGCACCGACCCGGCAGGTCCTCTATGACGACCAGTTCCAGAACGGCTGGACGCCGGGCAATGGCTGGAACATCAGCAGCAACACCGCCACCACCAGCCCGGTGCATGCCGGCGCCAAATCCATCGGGATCACGCCGACCGGACCCTGGGGCCAGTTCTATTTCGACAAGGAGGGGTTCAGCACCGCCGGCTTCGACACGCTCGAGCTGTGGGCGCATGGCGGCACCGCGGGCGGCCAGGTGGTCTCGGTCGACGCCTTCCGCGCCGGCACCTTCCTGGGCACCGCGGTGCTAGCC
>NZ_JASATH010000350.1:0-3965 GCF_038440215.1 Inquilinus sp. OTU3971
CCCCCCGGCCCCCCCCCCCCCCCCCCCCCCCCCCCCCCCCCCCCCCCCGCGCCCCTCCCTCTCCCCGAGGAGAGGGAAATATGAGCCGCGCCCACATCACCCCTCCCCCGGGGAGAGGTCGAAATCGCGCAGCGATTTCGGGTGAGGGGGTGGCTCCGGTCTATCCAATTATCCGTGATCAATCACTGTGGCCGCGCCCCGCAGCCTCGGCCACCAGCCAGTCGCGGAAGGCGGCGCGCAGCGGGTCCGGCCGGTCGGCCAAAGGCTGGGCCAGGAAATAGCCGCGCTGGGTGCGGTAGGGAGCGGGCAGGCAGGCGACGAGCTGGCCGGCCGCCAGCAGGTCGTCGACCAGCGGACGCCAGCCCAGCGCCACGCCCTGCCCGGCCAGCGCCGCCTGCAGCACCAGCGGGTAGTTGTTGAAGCGCAGCGACCGGCCGCGCGGTGCGCCCTCGACCCCCTGCCCCCGGAACCAGCCGGGCCAGTCGAGCCAGCGCGCCGGGTCCGGGCTGTCGAGATGCAGCAGCGGCTGGTCCAGCAGGTCGGCCGGCGCCGCGAGCCGCGGCAGCCGGGCCAGCATCCCGGGGCTGCAGATCGGCACGACGCTTTCCGGGAACAGCCGGTCGACGGTGCAGCCGGGCCAGCGCCCCGAGCCGAAGGCGACCACCGCGTCGACGGCGCGGTCGCGCGGGTCGAGCACGTCCTGGCTGGCCAGGATGCGGATCTCGACACCGCCCAGCGCCGCCCGCAGCCGTTCCAGCCGCGGCAGCAGCCAGTAGGTGGCGAAGCCGAAATCGGTGGCGACGGTCAGCCCGCCGGGGTCTCGCGCCTGGCGGATCTCCGCCGCCGTGTCGGCGATGGCGTCGAGCGACCGGGTCACCACCTGCAGCAACCGCTCGCCCTCCGCGGTCAGCGCCACGCCGCGATGCAGCCGCCGGAACAGGGCCGCGCCCAGCCGCGCCTCCAATGCGGCGATCTGATGGGAGACGGCCGGCTGGGTGGCCCCGAGCTCGCGCGCCGCGGCGCTGAAATTCGACAGCCGTCCCGCGGTCTCGAAGGCCAGGAGCGCCGGCATCGGCGGCAGATCGCGACGGCGGGTTGCCATAAGCAGGGATAATAGCTGCATGAACGGCCGCGGTCTTCACGATCCTGCCGGCCGCGCCTCACTCTGGTCTTTACAGACATACGAAGCAGGGAGAGGCCCATCGTGGCAGCAGCGGCACGGCGACCGAACATCCTGATCCTGATGGCGGACCAGCTGACGCCCTTCGCGCTGCCGGCCTATGGCAACGCGGTGGTGCAGGCGCCGGTGATGGCGGCGCTGGCGCGGGACGGAGTGGTGTTCGACGCCGCCTATTGCAACAGCCCGCTGTGCGGGCCGTCGCGCGCGGTGTTCATGTCCGGCCGGCTGCCCTCGGCGATCGGCGCCTACGACAACGCCGCCGAGTTCCCCTCCGACATCCCGACCTTCGCCCATGCGCTGCGGGCGCTGGGCTATCGCACCATCCTGTCCGGGAAGATGCATTTCTGCGGCGCCGACCAGCTGCACGGCTTCGAGGAGCGGCTGACCACCGACATCTATCCGGCGGATTTCGGCTGGACCCCGGACTGGGACCGGCCGGAGGCGCGGCCGAGCTGGTACCACAACATGTCGTCGGTGCTAGACGCCGGCCCCTGCATCCGCACCAACCAGCTGGATTTCGACGACGAGGTGGTGTTCGCCGCCGAACGCCGGCTGTACGACCTGGCGCGGGGCGGCCATGGCGCTTCGGACCACCAGCCCTTCTGCCTGACCGTGTCGCTGACCCATCCGCACGACCCCTTCGCGGTGCCGGAGCGGTACTGGACCCTGCACCGCGACGAGGACATCCCGCTGCCCGAGGACGCACCGGCCGACGACCCGCATTCGCGCCGGCTGCGCGCGGTGTGCGAGCTGGACCGGACGCCGATCACCGCCGAGCAGACCCGCCGCGCCCGGCGCGCCTATTACGGCGCCATCGCCTATGTCGACGAGCAGTTCGGGCGGGTGATGGAGGCGCTGCGCCGCACCGGCCTGGCCGAGGACACCGTCACCATCATCCTGTCCGACCATGGCGAGTTCCTGGGCGAGCGCGGCCTCTGGTACAAGATGAGCTTCCTGGAGGGCGGCAGCCGCATCCCACTGGTGGTGCACGCCCCCGGCCGCTTCGCGCCGCGCCGGGTCGGCGCCGCCGTGTCCTCCGCCGACCTGCTGCCGACCCTGGTCGATTTGGCCACGCCGGAGGGGGCCACGCCGGAGGGCGCGCCGCCGCATCCGACGCCGCTGGACGGGCGCAGCCTGCTGCCGCATCTGGCCGGCACCGGCGGGCACGATCTGGTCCTGGGCGAGTACCTGGCCGAGGGCGCCGTGGCGCCGATCGTGATGATCCGCCGCGGAAACTGGAAGTTCATCCACAGTCCGGCCGACCCCGACCAGCTCTACGATCTCGCGGCCGATCCGGGCGAGCGGGTGAACCGCGCCGCCGACCCGGCCGAGGCCGCGCGGGTCGCTGCCTTCCGGGCGGAGGTGGCGGCGCGCTGGGACCTGCCGCGGCTGCGCGAGCAGGTTCTGGAAAGCCAGCGGCGGCGGCATTTCGTGGATGCGGCGCTGCGCCGGGGCGCCCTGCATGGCTGGGATTGGCAGCCGCGGCAGGACGCCACCCGGCAATACATCCGCAACCACATGGATCTCGACGACCTGGAAGCCGCCGCCCGGTTCCCGCGCGTCACGCGCGGCCAAGACGCCAATAAGGACGACAACAACAGGGAGACTGAACCATGGCGCGCCTCATCGCCCTTGCCCTGACCGGCCTGCTGCTGGCGGCCGCGCCCGCCGCCGCGGCCGATCCCGACGCTTGTGCCACCGTGCGCATGTCGGATCCGGGCTGGACCGACATCACCTCGACCAACGGCATCCTCGGCACCCTCCTGGAGCCGCTGGGCTATACCCAGAAGGTGGAGACCCTGGCCCCGCCGGTGACCTTCGAAAGCCTGAAGAACAGCCAGATCGACGTCTTCCTCGGCAACTGGATGCCGGCGCAGAGTCGCTTCATCGAACCGCTCACGGCCGAGAAGGCGATCGAGGTGATCCGCCCGAATCTCGACGGCATCCGCTTCACCCTGGCGGTCCCGGCCTATGTCGCCGAGGCCGGGGTGAAGGATTTTGCCGACCTGGCCAAGCACGCCGACCAGTTCGGCCGCAGGATCTACGGCATCGGGCCGGGGGCGCCGGCCAACCAGAACATCCAGAAGATGATCGACGCCGGGGATTTCGGCCTGGACGGCTGGACCCTGGTCGAATCGAGCGAGCAGGGGATGCTGAGCCAGGTGGACCGGGCGGTGCGGCGCAAGGAATGGATCGCCTTCCTGGCCTGGGAGCCGCATCCGATGAACAGCCAGTTCCAGATCGCCTATCTCAGCGGCGGCGACGCCTATTTCGGCCCGAATTACGGCCGCGCCACCGTCTACACCGTGACGAGGCGAGACTTGTCGAAGAATTGCCCCAATCTCGCCCGGCTGCTGTCACAGCTGACGTTCACGGTCGACATGGAAAACCAGATCATGGGGATTCTGGGCGAGGGGTCGGACGGCAAGGCAGCCGCCGCGCAGTATCTCAAGGCTCACCCCGATCTTCTGTCCGGCTGGCTGGCCGGCGTGACCACCCGCGACGGACAGGATGGCCTCGCCGCCGTCCGCGCCGCATTGAACCAGGGCTGAGGAGGCCCGGAGCGCATGTGGACCCAGATCCGGGACTGGATCGCCCAGCTGTTCAAGCCGCGCTACCACCCGGAGCGGCACTATATGCGCGGCCGGCAGCCCGGCAGCACCTCGCGCTGAGACGCCTGTCGCCGTGGCGGCGACAGGTCCGTCTCGAACCAACGGGCGGCGGGTCGGTGAACCCGCCGCCCGAGTCGATTCTCAGCCCGTGATGTAGGCCAGCAGGGGCGGGG
>NZ_JASATH010000351.1:0-3899 GCF_038440215.1 Inquilinus sp. OTU3971
CTTGCCTCCGACCAGGGACACGTCGTCGAGGTCGATGGTTTCGAACCAGCGGACATGGGAGTCCGTGGGTGGCCTGGCTTGTTCTTCGGCCTGGCTTCCGGCCACGGTCGAGACCGCCGGGGCGGGGAATGAACGGCTCATGGATAACTCCTTAAGAAGCCGTCCCGATGGGCGGGTACAGGCGATATCAGGGCGGCGGCGGCTGGCCGTCGGCTCGTCGCAGCGAAGTGCACCGACGAGCCGGGGCGGCAAGGTCGCCAGTTTCCGGCTCCAGCCAGGTCGCGACGACGAGGCCGAACGGGAGGAAAAGGGCGATCGTCACGGCCCAGATGAAGGTCCACACGCGGTGTTCTCCCGTCCGGTCAGCGCCGCAGCCAGGCGAGGAGGCCGACCACCGCCACGGAAGACCGCAGCGATTGCACCCGCGACCGCCAGCACCAGTCGAATTGGGAACGACATGCCCACCTCCTGTGTGGCTGGCCATGCTGCGGCGACCGGCACGATCGGACCTTGATCCAGGTCAAGATACCCAAAGCTCACGACTTGATCCGGATCAAGGCCGCGGCGGGTCGGTTGCCTCCATTCTCCCGCATCGAAGGCCGCTCGGCGGAGCCGGATGGCCACGGGAAAGGGAGCATGGCGATGACCTACAAGCGGGTTCTGTTCCGGTCGGCGGCACGCGAGAAGATTCTCCAGGGCGTCACCCAGCTCGCCGACGCCGTGCGGGTCACGCTGGGGCCGAAGTCGAAATCGGTGCTCATCCAGAAGCGGTGGGGGGCGCCGGTCGTCTGCAATGACGGCGTGACCATCGCCAAGGAGTTCGAGCTCAAGGATCCCGAGGAGAATCTCGGGGTGCAGATGCTGCGCCAGGCGGCCGAGAGGACGGGCGAGGCCGTGGGCGACGGCACCAGCACGGCGACCATACTCGCCCATGCGCTGTTCGCCGACGGGCTCCGCAACGTCGTCGCCGGCGCCAGCGCGATCGATATCAAGCGGGGACTGGACAGCGCAGCCAAGGCCGCCATCCGAGCCCTGGCCGCGATGTCGGTCCCGGTCGCCGCCCGCCGCGAGAAGGAGCAGGTCGCGACCATTTCCGCGCACAACGACCCGGTGATCGGCCGGCTGGTGGCCGATGCCATGGAGAAGGTGGGCGGGGAGGGGGTGATCACGGTCGAGGAATCCAAGACCACCGAGACCACCCTCGACGTGGTCGAGGGCATGCGGTTCGACCGCGGCTACATCTCGCCCTACTTCATGACCAATACGGAGAAGCTGTCGGCCGAGCTGGAAGATGCGTTCATCCTGCTGCACGAGAAGCGCCTCGCCAATCTGCAGGGGCTCCTGCCTCTGCTCGAAGCCGTGGTGCAGTCGGGGCATCCGCTCGTGATCATCGCCGAGGATGTGGAAGGCGAAGCGCTGGCCACGCTCGTCGTCAACAAGATCCGCGGCGGCCTGCGGGTGGCCGCGGTCAAGGCGCCCGGGTTCGGCGACCGGCGCAAGGCGATGCTGGAGGACATCGCGGTTCTGACGGGCGGTCAGGTGGTCGCGGAAGAGCTCGGGATCAAGCTCGAGAATGTCGGCCTCGACCGGCTCGGGCGTGCCAAGCGGGTGATCATCACGGGCGAGCACACGACGATCGTCAGCGGCGCCGGCCGCAGGCAGGACATCGATGCCCGCATGAAGCAGATCCGGCAGCAGATCGCCGACACCACCTCGGACTACGACCGCGAGAAGCTGCAGGAGCGCCTGGCGAAGCTGTCAGGCGGCGTCGCCGTGATCCGGGTGGGGGCTCCTGCCGAGACCGAGATGAAGACGCGGAGGGAGGCGCTGGACGATGCGATCAGCGCCACCAAGGCAGCGGTGGCCGAGGGCATCGTGCCGGGTGGAGGTCTCGCGCTCCTGCGCTGCATCGACGCGGTCGCGGATGTCGAGGCGACGCTGCAGGGTGACGAGCGGACCGGCGCCCAGATCCTGAAGCGGGCGCTGGAAGCGCCGGCACGCCAGATTGCGGAGAACTCGGCGGTCGAAGGCGGCGTGGTGGTCGAACGCATGCGCGGCGGTGACGGGGCGATGGGGTTCGACGCGGCGCGAAAGGAATATGTCGATCTCGTCGAAGCGGGGATCGTCGATCCGACCAAGGTGGTCCGGGTCGCGCTGGAAAACGCCGTGTCGGTCGCGAGCACGCTCTTGCTGACCGAGGCGATCATGACCGAGGTCCCCGAGACGAAGGCCGACGCGAAGCAGCAACTCGACATGGCGATGGACGTGTAGATCGCGCCATCACGGATTTGATCAGGATCAAAGCCGCGGGCGGCGGGACCGGCCATGGTCCCTCCATACCGTCGAGGAGGTATCCGATGAACGCCGTCGATATCATGACCAGGAAGCCTGTGACCGTGCGCTGCGACCTGCCGATCCTGGCGGCGATCCGGCTCATGCTCGGGCGCGGGATCAGCGGTCTGCCCGTCGTCGACGAGGCGGGCGATCTGGTCGGCATGATCACCGAAGGCGACCTGCTGCGCCGCGTCGAGATGGGCACCGAGAAGCGGCGGCCCGACTGGCTCGCCTTCTTCACCGGCACCGACCGGCTGGCGCGCGAATACGTCCAGTCGCACAGCCGCAACGTCGCGGATGTGATGACCCGGGACGTGGTCTCGGTCTCCGAGGACGCGCCGCTGGAGGAAATCGTGGAGCTGATGATCGGTCGGCGGATCAAGCGCATCCCGGTTCTGCGCGGCACCAAGCTGGTCGGCATCGTCACGCGCGCTAATCTCCTGCGCCTTCTGGCCGGCCTCCTGGATGTCCGGGCCGAAAGCGGCAACGACGACAAGGCGATCCGCGAACGGATCTTCGCCGAGCTTAGCGAACAGCTCTGGGCGCGGGTCGAAGGGATGCGGATCGATGTGAAGGACGGGGCCGTGACGCTCGGCGGCGTCATCACCGACGAGTGGGTTCGCGACGCGCTGCGCGTGGCCGTGGAGAATGTGCCGGGCGTCAAGGAGGTGAAGGACGACATGGTCCTGCTCGAACCCTTCACCGGCACGGTGCTCGACCCCGTCTTCGAACGGCGGCTCTGATCAGTCGAAGCCTTGGGTGGCGCCTTGCAGGTCGTAAATGATCCGCGCCGGCACCGTGACGGATGAGGGGATGCGATGTCGGTCCGCAACCTGGACGCGCTGTTCCGCCCGGGCTCGATCGCCGTGATCGGGGCCAGCCGGCGCTCCGGATCGGTCGGGGCGGTGCTGGCCCGCAACCTGTTCGCCGGTGGCTTCGACGGCCCGGTGATGCCGGTCAATCCACAGGCGCGGTCGATCGGCAGCACGCTGGCCTACGCCTCCGTCGCCGAGTTGCCGGTCACACCCGATCTGGCGGTGATCGCCACACCGCCGGCGACGGTGCCGGGCCTGATTGCCGAGCTCGGCGCCCGCGGCACGCGCGCCGCCGTCGTCGTCACCGCCGGTTTCGGCGAAGGCAACGGCCAGGCCGAGGGTGCTGTGCTGCGCCAGGCGGTGCTGGATGCGGCCCGGCCGCACCTGCTGCGAGTGCTTGGCCCCAATTGCCTGGGACTGATGGCGCCGCATCACGGCGTGAACGCCAGCTTCGCCCATGTCGCGCCGCTGCCGGGCGACATTGCCTTCGTCAGCCAGTCCGGCGCCATCGCGACCGCCGTGTTGGACTGGGCGACCCATCGCGGCATCGGCTTCAGCCAGGTCGTGTCGCTGGGCGACATGGCCGACGTCGATTTCGGCGACATGCTGGACTGGCTGGCCGCTGACGGCCGCACCCGGGCGATCCTGCTCTATGTCGAGGCCGTGACCCATGCCCGGAAATTCATGTCGGCTGCCCGCATCGCGGCCCGGACCAAGCCTGTGGTGGTGATCAAGGGTGGCCGCACCGAG
>NZ_JASATH010000352.1:0-3868 GCF_038440215.1 Inquilinus sp. OTU3971
GTCCGGGCCCTCCGCGAAGGCAGCCGGGCCGCCGCGGAATAGCGGCCACGAGTTGCTGCGGTGCAGCCACGATTCCGGCTTGTCAGCGCGGCGGAATCGTTCTCTGGTATCAGAAGTTCTGCATTTGGTATGCCAGAGGGCCGATCATAACGGCCCCTGTCAACAACGACATAACCGAGGGGAGGGGCAGCCGATTCACACATCGGCGCGACGGTACTGTTGACCCAACGAAGCCGGTCGATTCCGGTCCGCGGCCGCAGTCCGGCGCACCCCTCCTCGAGGACGATGGCGTCCGTCACGGGCCGTCACCTCCGATGCCATGGGGTTGCCTCAACCGACATGCGAAGGATTGGGACGGAAATGCTGACAGAGAACTCAACTCAGGGACCGGCTCTCAAAGGACCGCCAGGGGGACGCTGGCTCCAGCTGCTCATCGGCATCGTCTGCATGGCGATGGTGGCCAATCTGCAATACGGCTGGACCCTGTTCGTCGGCCCGATCGATGCGACGCATCACTGGGGACGGGCGGCGATCCAGGTCGCCTTCACCATCTTCGTGCTGACCGAGACCTGGCTGGTGCCGGTCGAGGGCTGGTTCGTCGACAAGTTCGGGCCGCGCATCGTGGTCCTGATCGGCGGCCTGCTCTGCGCCATCGCCTGGGCGCTGAACTCGGTAGCGGATTCGCTGACCCTGCTCTACATCGCCGCCGCGATAGGCGGCGTCGGCGCCGGCGCCGTCTACGGCACCTGCGTCGGCGCGGCGCTGAAATGGTTCCCGGACCGGCGCGGCCTGGCGGCGGGGCTGACCGCGGCCGGCTTCGGCGCCGGCTCGGCCGTGACCATCGTGCCGATCGCCAACATGATCCATTCCTCCGGCTACCAGTCGACCTTCATGACCTTCGGCCTGATCCAGGGCGGGGCGGTGGTGGTGCTGTCCTTCCTGCTGGCGACGCCGGCCAAGGGGCAGCTGCCGGTGATGAAGCCGAAGATCGCGCAGACCCGGCGCGACTATGCGCCGGCGGAGATGCTGCGCAGCCCGGTGTTCTGGGTGATGTATGCGATGTTCGTCATGGTCGCCTCCGGCGGCCTGCTCGCGACGGCGCAGCTGGCCCCGATCGCGGCCGACTTCAAGATCGGCGACACCCCGGTCAGCCTGCTCGGCCTGACCATGCCGGCCCTGACCTTCGCGCTGTCGCTCGACCGGGTGCTGAACGGCGTCACCCGGCCGTTCTTCGGCTGGGTCTCGGACCATATCGGCCGCGAGAACACGATGTTCATCGCCTTCTTCCTCGAGGCCGTCGGCATCGTCATGCTGATGGAATTCGGCCAGGACCCGGTGGCATTCGTGATCCTGACCGCGATGGTGTTCTTCGCCTGGGGCGAGATCTACTCGCTGTTCCCGGCGACCTGCGGCGACACCTTCGGGTCGCGCTACGCCACCACCAATGCCGGGCTGCTCTACACCGCCAAGGGAACGGCCTCGCTGGTGGTGCCCTTCGCCAACATCGCGGTCAGCCAGCTCGGCAGCTGGGACATGGTGTTCATCTTCGCCGCGCTGGTGAACGTGATCGCGGCGGTGATGGCGATGTTCGTGCTCAAGCCGATGCGGGCCCGGGCGCTGGAACAGGCGCGGGCCGGCATGACCCCGGAGGGGGAGCCGCGCCTCGCCAACTGAGAACCCGGGCCGGGACGCGCCCGGCAGCCGAGACAATCCCCAGGGAGGCGGCTTCGCCTCCCTTTTTCTTTGGCTGCTGTGCCTTACAGCGCCCGCATGAAGCTGGCCCAGCTCGGGTCGGCGGCCTCGGACTCGTCGGCCTCGCCGCCGGTCTCGACACGGCGCAGCCGGCCCGCGGTGTTGCCCGACAGCGAGCCGCCCTGGGCGGCCGCCAGGCGGGGGGCGGTGACGAGGCCCAGGAGGGCGACGAGGGCGAGGGCGGTCCCGATCAGCAAGCCGGTCATGATCAATCCTTTCGCGGGTTCGTGTCCTGCTGCGATGCAATATACGCTCGATCCGCGAGCAGGCAAGGCAATCTGGTATACAGAATACGTAAAACGGGTATGCAGCCGACCCCTGGCGGGCAATGCCGGCTTCTCATCTCCATCACCGGAAAAAATATCGCAGATACAATGAGATAGATCGGATTTCTCCGAGTGGGGCGGAATCTGCAGGGCAGCCATGGGTATCTGGCATACAAAATCCATAATGCGGGAACTTGCTGAAGGTCAGCGTCTCTGCCATATGATGCAGCGCAAGAGACCCAACTCCACGGAGCCCGCCATGACCCTCGGACTGATCGCCCTCATCATCGCCGGCGCCGGCCTGGCCGCCGTGGTCTCCGAGATCGCCGTGAAGGCGCCTGACCTGTTCGGCGCGATCGCCACCGATGTCCGCCGGATGGCGACGCCGCATCGTCGCGTGACCGAGGCCCAGGAACCCGCCAACAGCAACCTCTGGCGCAAGGCGGCCTGACCTCTCCCTCCTTCAATCTTCCCGCATGTCTGGACAGGCGGCCCCTCCGGGCCGCCTGTCGTCGTTTCCGGCTTTGTGCATGGGCGAAACGGTGTCGCCGTTCCTAATGATCTGGAAAGGGCCGGGTTTTCGCCCTTTGTAATTTCGTTCTATTGCGCCGCGGTATGACGATCGAAATAGATCGCCCGGGTTTCAAAAAGATCCATTGCGTTACATTCCAGATACAATATATTGGATACCAGCCAGTCTCGGTCACCGACCTGGCCATCCACCAACAAGACAGTCGGCCGCGCTTGACGCGAAGCCGCGGCGCTGGGGAGGCACCAATGACCGGGAAAGTGCGTAAAGCGCTTGTGCATGGATTTGCCTGTGCCGCGGCTGCGGTGGCCCTGCTGGGGGCCGGCATCGCTCAGGCGGATTGGAAACCCACCCGCAACGTCGAGTTCGTCGTCCCCGCGGGCACCGGCGGCGGCGCCGACCAGATGGCCCGGATGATCCAGGGCATCATCCAGAAGCACGGGCTGATGGAGCAGTCGATCGTCGTAGTCAACCGCTCCGGTGGCGCCGGCGCGGAAGGCTTCCTCGACGTCAAGGGGTCGGGCGGCGACCCGCACAAGATCATCATCACCCTGTCGAACCTGTTCACCACCCCGCTGGCGACCGGTGTGCCGTTCAACTGGAAGGACCTGACGCCGGTCACCATGCTGGCGCTGGACGAGTTCATCCTGTGGGTGAACTCCTCCGAGCCCTATCAGTCGGCGCAGGACTACGTCACCGCGATCAAGGCGGGGGGCGACAACGCCTTCAAGATGGGCGGCACCGGCTCGAAGCAGGAAGACCAGATCATCACCGCCGGGCTCGAGCAGATCATCGGCAAGCGGCTGACCTACATCCCCTACAAGGGCGGCGGCGACGTCGCGGCCCAGCTGGTCGGCAACCATGTCAACTCCAGCGTCAACAATCCGATCGAGGCGGTGTCGCAATGGCGCGCCGGCGCGCTGCGCCCGCTCTGCGTCTTCGACGACCAGCGCATCGCCGTGACCGCGCCGCAGGCCGAGGGCAAGGCCTGGAGCGACGTGCCGACCTGCAAGGAGGCCGGCCTGGACATGAAATACCTGATGCTGCGCGGCATCTTCATGCCGCCCGAGGCGTCGCCGGAGCAGGTGGCCTACTATGTCGGGCTGTTCGAGAAGGTGCGCGAGACGCCCGAGTGGAAGGAGTTCATGGCGGCCGGCGCCTTCAACACCACCACCATGACTGGCGACGCCTTCAAGACCTGGCTGACCGAGACCGAGCAGACCCACAAGACCCTGATGGAAGTGGCCGGCTTCATCGCGAAGTAGGGCCCGGTCCCGGGGGGCGGGCGCCCCCCCCCCGCCCCCCGCCCCCGCGGGCGCGC
>NZ_JASATH010000353.1:0-3867 GCF_038440215.1 Inquilinus sp. OTU3971
GCCCTCCACACTCTCGGCCCGCCCCTCACATCAGCCGGCTGGTCACCACGAAATACAGCACGAAGATCACCCCGATCCCCCACACCACCGTCGTGAGGCCAGAGCGGCGGCCGAGGGCCAGGCACAGCAGGATGTAGGCGAAGGTGCCGATCGCCATGCCGTTGATCAGGTTGTTGCTGAGCACCGTGACCAGCAGCATCAGCACCACCGGCACCGCATTGGCGAGGTCCGACATGTCGACCCGTGCCAGCCCTTGCAGCATGAAGATGCCGACCACCACCAGCGCCGGCGCCGTGGCCTGGGGCGGGATGATGACGAAGACCGGCCAGATGAACAGCGCCAGCACGAAGCAGGCCGCGACCACCACCGAGGTCAGACCGGTGCGGCCGCCGGCCTGCACCCCGGCGACGGATTCGATGAAGGCCGTCACCACCGAGGTGCCGAGCAGCGGCCCGACGATGGTCGCGGTGGCGTCGGTCGAGAAGGCGGCGGTGGCGTTCGGGATCGACCCGTCCGGCCGGCGCAGATTGGCAGCGCCGGTGACGCCGATCAGCGTCGCCAGGGTGCTGAAGAACTCGCCGCACAGGAAGTAGAACATCAGCGGCAGCGCCACCACGAAATGCGAGATGAGGTAGCTGAAGTCGAGCGCCAGGAAGGTGCTCTCCGGCCATTTCGGCAGGGCGAACACCGCGGCCGGCAGCGTCGTTACCATGGTGCCGTCATCCTTCAGCGGCACGAACATGCCGATCACGGTGAGCACGGCGATCGACAGGATCAGCGCCCCCGGCACGCCGCGCGCGACCAGCACCGGCGTGACCAGGATGCCGGCCAGCGTCAGCAGCACCGGCGGGCTGGCCAGCGACCCCATCGCCACATAGGTGTTCGGGTTGGCGACGATGAAGCCGGCGCCGCGCAGGCCGATGAACACGATCAGCGTGCCGACCGCCGCCTGGATGCCGATCTTCAGCGCGTCCGGCACCTCCTTGGCCACCTTCTCGCGCAGCTTCGACAGGCTCAGGGCCAGGAAGATCACGCCGGTGACGGCGACCATGGCCAGCGCCCCCTGCCAGGGGATGCCCATCTGCTTCACCATCACATAGGCGAAGACGATGTTGGATCCCATCGCCGGGGCCACGGCCAGCGGCAGGTTGGCGGTCAGCCCCATCATCAGGCTGCCGAAGATCGCCGCCAGGGCGGTGGCGATCACCAGGTCGCCGCGGTCCATCCCCGCGGCCGACATGATCGCCGGGTTGACGGCGACGATATAGGCCATCGCCGCGAAGGTGGTGATGCCGGCGATCACCTCCTGCGGCACCGAGCTGCCGCGCTCGGACAGCCTGAAGCGGCGGTCGAGCCAGTCCTTGGCGGAGGATGTCCGGGACAGGTTGGAAACGGTCATGAGCCCCCCTCGCCCGGGTCTGCGCCGGGTCGGTTCGAACGGAACGGCGCTTCCCCTACCAGACGACGGGGTGGGTCTCCCCGCTCTGCACATTGACGAAGCCCTGCGGCGCCTGCTCGCAGGGCGCCACCAGGACCCAGCGCCACGGCGCGCAGGTCAGGGTGGCGAAGATCAGCCGTTCCGGGAATCCCGGGAACCAGCGCGGATGGAAGGACGGCTCGTACATCCAGTCGATCGTCTCGGCCGCGGCGTAGAGCGCCTGCATCTCGGCGTCGAGATCCTCCGGCGGCCGGCAGCTCATCAGCCCGCCGATCTCGTAGCGCACCGTGGCCAGCACCCGGCCGTCGCGCACCAGGGCCCAGCCGCCCTGCAGCCCGGTCAGGGTGTTGACCGCCAGCGCCATCGCCGCGTCGGAGGAGCCGGTGACCCAGATGTTGTGCTTGTCATGCGCGACCGAGCAGGCCAGCGCCGTCTCCGCCGTGCGCGGGCCGCAGCCGAGCCAGAACATCTTCGCCACCCGGCCATCGCCGGAGAAGCGGTCGACGATGGCGAACTTCGTGATGTTGCGCTCCGGGTCGCGCTGCACCGCGCCGTCGCGCACCGGCAGTTCGGCGGTGATGAAGACGTCGTCCCAATGGAAGGGCCGCAGCAGCGCCGCCTGCATGGTGTCGCGGCCCGGCGCGGCTGGCAGGGCGAAGTCGTCTGCCGTGAGGGAACGCTTGATGTTGACCGTCTGCCGCGCCCAGCCCGGCCAGTCGATCGCCGGCACCGGGCCGGTGTAGCGCTGGCCCTCCGACACCGGCTGGCCGTCGGACCAGACCTCGGCGATCTCCAGGCTCGCCACGTCCGACAGCAGCACGACATCGGCGTAGCGGCCCGGCGCCAGGCTGCCGACCCAGGGCGTCAGCCGCATGTGCCGCGCCGGGTTCAGGGTGACGCACTGGATCGCGATCTCCGGCGCCAGCCCATGCCGGATCGCCAGCCGGGCATTGTGGTCGGTGGCGCCGAGCTTGAAGGTGTCGGAGACGCTGCGGTCGTCGGTGGTGAAGGCGAGCTGCGACCAGTCGGCCAGGCCCCGTTCGATCAGCCAGGGGATCACCTCCGGCATCGAATACGGCCGCAGCTCGACGAAGATGCCGTGGGCCAGCTTCTCCCACACCTCCTCCGGCGTCCACGCCTCGTGGTCGGAGGCCAGGCCGGCGGCGGCGAAGGCGCTGATCGCGGCGGTGTCGCGCAGGCCCGCGCCGTGGCCCTCGACCACGCCGCGCTGCTCGAAGGTGGCGCGGATCATGCCCCAGAGCCGCGGATAGGACGGGTTCTCCGGGTTCCAGACCGCCGGCCAGTCCATCACCTCGTCCAGCCCGGCGACCATCAGGCTGTCCTTCAGGAAGCCCTTCTGCTCGTCATAGCCGTACCAGCCGCCGCCCCATTCATAGGCCGTCGGCGGCACCGCCGATCCGGGCAGCGGGAAGATCTTCAAGGGCGAGCCGCGGCGCCGGGCCTCGAACCAGAAGGCCAGGTTGTTCGGCCCGTCGACATTGGAGAATTCGTGGCTGGCCTCGCAGGTCCAGGTGTTGCCGCGCGGCAGCACCAGCGCCGCCTCCCATTCCGGCGTCAGATGCGTGCTTTCGATATGCTTGTGCACCTCGCCGAAGCCCGGCACGGCCGCCAGCGCCGGCTTCTCCACCCGCCGCGCCGCGGTGCCGGGATAGCTCCCGGCCGGGCCGGTCCAGGCGATGCGCCGCCCCTTGATCGCGATCTCCTGGTCGTCGCGCCAGCTGCGGGTGTGGACGTCGAGCAGCCGGCCCACCCGCAGCAGCGTGTCGGCCGGGCGCTTGCCCAGCGCCGTCAGCACCAGGTCCTGGCGAATCGCCACCTCGTCCTCGGCACCGATCAAAAGATCATCGGGCAAGGGGGTCGCCATGGTCGGTCTCCGAAAGAGGTATGTCCGACCTTTACGCCTCCCTAGGAATGCCCGCCAGTCCCTTTTCCGCGAGTCGCAGGTGAAGGTCCGAAGGAACGCCCCGACCAAGGGATGGCCGGGAACCTCATCCTTCGGCCCAAGACCAACCCCAAACCAAGGACAGAACAAGTTATCAGAAAATTCGAATGGCAATATAATTGCAACAAATATGAAATGAAATACAAACACTGATTTTATTTGCTCTGCAAAGCGGAGTCACCTTAACAAAACTTTATCTGATCTCGGCTATAGCTCGCCTGTCAGTGATTCCCTTGACTGTGGGCAGCCAACCTCCGCCTCAGGCGTTCGCCGGCCGGCGTGGCGTGACCCGGGTCGACGGACAGCCAGCAGGAGACCATCATGTCCATTCCCACCTCCCGCCGCCTCGTCCTCCAGGGCGGCGGGGGGGCCCCGGCCCGGGGCGCGGGGGGCCCCCCCCGCGCCCCGGGGCGGCCCCCCCCCCCCCCCCCCCCCCCCCCCCCCCCCCCGCCCCCCCCCCCCCGGC
>NZ_JASATH010000354.1:0-3846 GCF_038440215.1 Inquilinus sp. OTU3971
GCCGATGCGGGCGACCTGCGGGCCGTGCTCGGCGGCTGCCTGCAGGTGCTCGACGACCGGCTCGGGCTCGGCGGCCTCGCCTTGGCCGGGCACCGGGTGGTGCATGGCGGCGAGGCCTTCACCGGCCCGGTCCGCATCACCGACGAAGTGTTCGCACAGCTGCAGGCGCTGGTGCCGCTGGCACCACTGCACCAGCCGCCGGCGCTGCGCCTGATCGAGGCGCTGGGCGCGCTGCGGCCCGGCATCGTCCAGACCGCCTCCTTCGACACCGCCTTCCATGCCGGGCAGCCCGACCACATCCGCCGCTTCGCCCTGCCCCGGCCGCTGCACGACCGCGGCATCAAGCGCTACGGCTTCCACGGCCTGTCCTACCGGTTCATCGCCGGCGCGCTGCGCCGCGACCATCCGGAGATCGCGGCCGGCCGGGTGGTGGTGGCCCATCTCGGCAGCGGCGCCAGCCTCTGCGCCCTGCGGGACGGCAGCAGCGTCGAGACGACCATGGGCTTCTCCGCCCTGGACGGGGTGCCGATGGCGACCCGGCCCGGCGCGCTCGATGCCGGCGTGCTGCTGCATCTGCTGGGCCCGGACGGCATGACGGTCGCGGAGGTCGAGGACCTCCTGTACCACCGCGCCGGGCTGCTCGGCCTGTCCGGGATCAGCGGCGACACCCGCGAGCTGCTGGCCAGCGCCGATCCGGCGGCGCGCGAGGCGGTCGACATCTTCACCCACCGCATCGCCCAGGCCGTCGCCGCCCTCGCCGTCACGCTGGGCGGGCTCGATGCCCTGGTCTTTACCGCCGGCATCGGCGAGCACCAGCCGGAGATCCGTGCCCGGATCTGCGAGCGGCTGCGCTGGATGGGCGCGGCGCCCGGCGGCAGCGTCGCCGTGCTGGTGATCCCGACCGACGAGGAGCAGGTCGTCGCCGATGAGGCGCTGCGGATCCGGCCGGCCTGACCAGTCGAGGGAACCGGACCGCGGCCCGCGGCGTCACCTTCGGAAGGGCGGAAGTTCCGGCCGTCCTTCAGGTCACAACGGAAGATCGCTTATGGATATCGGCGGATGGCTGTGGCTTGTGATCGACGTGCTGCTGGTAGCGATCCTGGCCGGCGGCATGATCTACGGCACCATGCAGTGGCGCCGTCGCCGCCGCAGCCCGGAGATGAAGCGGGCCTCCGAGCAAGCTGTGCGCAGGAACTACCGCGAAGGCGGCTGACTCGACGACTCGGCCGCCATCCTGGTCCAGCGCTGGTCGGTATGCCGGCCGGCATATTCTCGGTCGATCTCGTCGATCAGCGCGTCGGCCCGATCCGGCTCCACCGCGGCCAGGATGGCGTCGAGCTTGGCTTCCATCCGGTCGTCGCCCTCCTTCGATTGTGGCGAGCCGACATAGAGCAGGAAGGCCAGGCCGCCGATCTGCCAGATGAGCTGCAGGAACTCGGACTGCCAGTTCTCCAGCGTGTCGCGGGACATCTCGACGACATAGGCCGCGATCTCCGGCGCGGCCCCGTGCTGGCGCTGTTCGTCGACATAGGCGAACCAGCCGAACAGCCAGTGCCCGATCAGGGAGATGACAAAGAAGCCGAACGTCACCCAGCCATAGCCGTAACGTTTCCAGATCGAGTTCGACATCACGGTGTCTCCATTCGGCCCTGGGGTGCCGCCGCGTGTAAGTGCAGACGGTGCTACCCGTAATGACTTTCCGAAGGCCCGTTCCGTTCCGGTGGATGTTTGATTCCGGGGAAGGGCCGGCACGGCCGCCCTGCCTCAATTGTCCCGCTTCACAATCCGCCCCTTCACGGCCGATACTGTCGAGCTTCGAGGGAACGATCAAAAACCCAAAAACAGGGTAGGCAGATGACCTGGATTCTTCGTTTGGCCACGGCCGCTGCGGCTGCCGTCGTGATGGCTGTTGCCGTCCCGGCCGGCGCGGCGGCGCTGGTCGAGACGCCGATGTATGAGCCGGACGTCGCAGCCGGCAAGCTGCCGCCGGTGGCCGAGCGCGTGCCGCAGGCGCCGCTGGTGGTCGACTTGGCGGCGGAGGGCAAGGAGCCGGGCAAGCCGGGCGGCGAGATCAGCTGGATGGCCGGTCGCGCCCGCGACATCCGGATCATGAACACCTACAGCTACGCCCGTCTGGTCGGCTACGGCCCGGACTTCAAGCTGCATCCGGACATCCTGCAGTCGGTCGATGTCGACGGCGAGAAGGTGTTCACCCTGCATCTGCGGCCGGGCCACAAATGGTCCGACGGCCAGCCCTTCACCAGCGACGACTTCCGCTACTTCTGGGAGGACGTGTCGCTGGACAAGGAACTGATGCCCTACGGCCCGGACACGCGCCTGCTGGTCGACGGCGAGGCGCCGAAGGTCGAGTTCCCGGATGCGCAGACCGTCCGCTATTCCTGGTCCAAGCCGAATCCGGACTTCCTGCCGTCGATCGCGGGGGCGACCCCGCTCTACATCTTCGCGCCGGCGCATTACCTGAAGCAATTCCACAAGAAATACACCGATGCCGCAGCGCTCGACGCCCTGGTCAAGGCGGCGGGCGCCCGCAACTGGGTGGCCCTCTACACCCAGCGCAGCAAGCTGATCGATTCGGCCAATCCGGACCTGCCGGTGCTGGAGCCCTGGATCAACACCACCAAGGCCCCGGCGGAGCGTTTCGTCTTCGTCCGCAACCCCTATTACCACCGGGTCGACGGCCAGGGCCGGCAGTTGCCCTATCTCGACCGCGTCATCGTCAATGTCGTCGAAGGCTCGCTGATCCCGGCCAAGGCCGGCACGGGCGAGGCCGACCTGCAGGCCCGCGGGCTGCGCTTCGACAACATCAGCTTCCTCAAGGCCGGGGAGCAGGCGGGCGGCTACAAGGTGCGACTGTGGCCGACGGCGCTCGGCTCCGAGGTCGCGCTGTATCCGAACCTGAACTGCAACGACGCTGACTGGCGGGCGCTGAATCGCGACGTCCGCTTCCGCCGCGCCCTGTCGCTCGGCATCGACCGCGACGAGATCAACCAGACCGTGTTCTTCGGCCAGGCCAGGCCGAGCCAGAACACGGTGCTGCCGCAGTCGCCCTATTACGACGAGGCGCTGGCGACCGAATGGGCCACGTTCGACCTGGGGAAGGCGAACGCCCTGCTGGACGAGATCGGGCTGACCAAGCGCGACGGCGACGGCATCCGGCTGATGCCGAACGGCAAGCGGCTGGAGATCGTGGTCGAGAGCGCCGGCGAGCGCAGCCTGGAGACCGACATCCTGCAGCTGGTGCGCGAGAGCTGGGCCAAGATCGGCGTGGCGCTGCACACCGCCCAGTCGCAGCGCGACGTGTTCCTGCAGCGGATCTTCGCCGGCGATGTCGTGATGTCGGTGTGGATGGGCTGGGACAACGGCCTGATCACGCCGACGACGGTGCCGACGCAGCTGGCGCCGGTCGACCAGAACTGGCTGCAGTACCCGAAATGGGGCCAGTATCTGCAGACCGGGGGCGGCGCCGGCGAAAAGCCGGATGTCGAGTTCGGCCAGAAGCTGATGGCGCTGTACGACGAATGGCGCGGCACCACCGACGCGGCCCGCCGCGACGCCATCATGCGCGAGATGATCAAGATCCAGGCCGACGAGGTGACCTCGATCGGTACGGTGCAGGGCGTGCTGCAGCCGGTCGTGGTCAAGGCCCGGCTGCACAACGTGCCGGAGAAGGGCATCTTCTCCTGGGACCCCGGGGCGCATTTCGGCGTCTACCGCCCCGACACCTTCTGGGTCGATCCGTCCTGACCCATCCGAAGCGCCCGGCCTTCTGGCCCGGCGCGTTGGCTTAAGCCCGCCAGACGCCAGCCGAAGGCCAGGCAGGCCGCG
>NZ_JASATH010000355.1:0-3837 GCF_038440215.1 Inquilinus sp. OTU3971
AGAACAAGGCAACCATCAGGAGGACGCCATGACCGATCTGACCCTGCCGCAAGAGGGACGCTGCCGCTGTGGACAGGTGCGCTTCCGCATCACCGCCGCGCCGCTGCTGACCATGGCCTGCCACTGCACCGGCTGCCAGCGGATGACCGGCAGCGCCTTCTCCCTGTCCGCGGCGATCCCGAGCGAGGGCTTCGCCGTGATCCAGGGCGAGCCGGTGATCGGCGGGCTGCACGGCCCGTCGCGGCACTATTTCTGCCCGCATTGCCTGAGCTGGCTGTTCACCCGGCCGGAGGGGCTGGACCATTTCGTCAACATCCGGTCGACCATGCTGGACGACCCGGCCTGGTCGGTGCCGTTCATCGAGACCTTTACCGGCGAGAAGCTGGCCTGGGCGGCCACGCCGGCCGTGCACAGCTATGAGACCACTCCGCCGATGGAGGCCTATGGCCCGCTGGTCGCGGAGTTCGCCGCCCGCTAGGCCGGGCTAGGCCGCGGTCCCGCCGTCGTCGCGGGCGTCTTCCGCCTCGGCCTCCGCGTCGCGCTTGGCGCGCTCGCGCTCGATCATGCCGCCGATCAGGATCGCGATCTCGTAGAGCAGCAGCATCGGCACGGCGAGCGCCACCTGGCTGATCGCGTCCGGCGGGGTAAGCACGGCGGCGACGACGAAGACGATGACGATGGCATAGCGGCGCTTGCTCTTCAGCGTGGCGACGCTGAGGATGCCGACGCGGACCAGCAGGGTCAGCAGCACCGGCAGCTGGAAGGCGATGCCGAAGGCCAGCAGCAGGCGCATCACCAGGTCGAGATAGTCCGACACCTTGGCATCGAGCCTGATCTCGAGGCCGCTGCCGACATCGGGCCCCATGACCTGGAAGGACAGGAAGAACTTCCAGGCCAGCGGGAACACGAAGTAGTACACGAACAGCCCGCCGGCGATGAACATCACCGGGCTGAGCGCCAGGAACGGCAGGAAGGCGTTGCGCTCGTTCTTGTACAGGCCGGGCGCGACGAACATCCACAGCTGGCTCGCCACCACCGGGAAGGCCAGGCAGAAGCCGCCCCAGAAGCCGATCTTGATGTAGGTGAAGAACACCTCGGTCAGCGCCGTGTAGATCATCGACTTGGGCTGGCCCGGCGGCAGCGCATCCGCCAGCGGCTGGGTCAGGAACAGGTAGATCGTCTCGGCGAAGTGGTAGCAGATGAAGAACCCGACCAGGATCGCGACCACGGAATAGATCAGCCGCGTGCGCAGCTCCAGCAGATGCTCCATCAGCGGCATCTGCTTGTCGTCGATCTCCTTGTCGGAGGGCGCCATGGATCAGCTCGCGCGGTCGGTCGGGGTGGTGGCCGGAGCGGCCGCGGGGGCTGTCGCCGGCGCCGCGGGAACGACGGCCGGCGCGGGTTCGGCGGCGACGACGGCAGGCGCCGCCGGCTGCGGCCCCTCGACCGGCTGCGGCCCGGGAGCCGCCTGACCATTGGTCGCGGCCTTGTCGGGCTCGGCCAGCGGCGTGGCGCCGGGCGCCGCCTTGTCGAAGGCCTGCTTGATGTCCTTGACCGGGTCCAGGACGGTGTTGACGTGCTCGGTCACCTGGCCGCGGACGTCGAGCGTCTTGGCTGCGTCCTGGACGGTCTTGCGCACCTCTTCCAGCTCGGCCTGGCGCACGATGTCGTCGACATGGCGCTGAAACTCGCCGGTGATGCGGCGGGCGTGCCGCGTCCATTTGCCCAGCTGATAGAGGGCACGCGGCAGATCCTTCGGGCCGAGCACGATGAGTGCCACGACCACGATGATCATCAACTCCGACCAGTCGAAACCGAACATCACATTCGTCCATCACGCCCCGCCGCCGAGGACGGGGCGCGGTTCCGGTTCCCCGAAGGGACTATTGGCGGTCGACGGTCGTCCGGTTCGGACTGCCGGCTTCGGTGCCCGCGGGCGGCGGCACGGCCGGGCGATCATCCGACCCTTCGCTCTTGGGATCGTCCGACAGCCCGGACTTGAAGTTCTTGATCCCTTTGGCCAGGTCGCCCATCGCCCGCGGCAGCCTGTTCCCGAAGATCAGGAGCACGACCACCAGAACGATCAACCAGTGCCAAATACTCAAACCACCCATAAACTTTTCCTCCAGCCCCAAGGCGGGCGGGATCATCGCAGAAACCCCCCGCCACCGCAATGCCGGCGGACGGGGCGAAATGGCGCGGAAATCCTGGCCTCCGGCGGCGGCGAAAACGACCCGGCGCGGCCCGTTCCGCTACTCCCTCTCGTCCTCCTCCGGCGGCTCCGGCCCGTCGTCGCCGGACAGGGTGCCGCCGGGCAGGACGGCCATGGCCGGGCGGGTGTCGAGCAGGCCGGAGGCCTTGAGCTCGTCGACGCTCGGCAGGTCCTCGAGCCCGGCGAGGCTGAAATGGTCGAGGAAGCCCTGGGTGGTGATCCAGGTCAGCGGCCGCCCGGGCTGCTGCCGGCGCCGGCCGGGCGCGATCCAGCCGGCCTCCAGCAGGGTGTCGAGCGTGCCCTTGGCCACGGCGACGCCGCGCACCGCCTCGATCTCCGGCCGGGTCACCGGCTGGTGGTAGGCGATGATCGCCAGCGTCTCCAAGGCCGCCCGCGTCATCCGCCGCACCACATGGCCGGCATCGCGCAGCAGCGGCGCCAGGTCGAGCGCGGTGCGGAAGGCCCAGCCGCCGGCGACCGGCATCAGGGCGACGCCGCGGCCGCGATACTGCTCGACCAGCGTGTCGATCAGCTCCGGCACGTCGGCACCGTCCGGCAGGCGCTCGGCGATGGCCGCCTCGGTCAGGGGTGCCGGCGAGGCGAACAGCATGGCTTCGACCAGGCGGAGGGCTTGGGTGGGCTCGGTCATTCTTCAGTGGCTTGGGGGGTCTGGGCCTTGAGCCAGATCGGGCCGAACGGCCCGTCCTGGCGGAGGGCGATCCGGCCGGCCTTGGCCAGCTCGAGCGTGGCAACGAAGGTGGAGGCGAGCGCCGAGCGCCGCACCAGCGGGCTGCCGGTCATCGGCGGCAGGAAGGCGGCCAGCGTGGTCCAGCTCGGGAACCGGCCGAGCATGGCTTCGAGCCGCTCCAGAGCCTGCTCCGGCGAGAACAGCACCGAGGCCTCGATGCGCAGGCCGCCCTCGGCCGCCGCCTTGGCTCGGTAATGCTCGGCATAGGCCTTGAGCAGGTCGTAGAGCGACACCGCCCAGACCGAGGTCGGGGTCGCCTCATCCTCCTCCGCGGCGCCGCGGGCGAACAGGTCGTGGCCGAGTTGCGGCCGCGCCATCAGCGCCTGCCCGACCTCGCGCATCGCGTTCAGCCGGCGCAGCTGGAAGGCCAGGGCCTCGGCCAGCTCGGCGCCGCTCGGCTCGTCGTCGCCCGGCGGGGCGGGCAGCAGCAGGCGCGACTTGAGATAGGCCAGCCAGGCCGCCATCACCAGGTAGTGCGCCGCCAGCTCCAGCGACAGGCGCCGCGCCTGCTCGACGAAGGCGAGGTACTGGTCGGCCAGCGCCAGGATCGAGATCTGGGTCAGGTCGACCTTCTGCTCGCGCGCCTGTTCGAGCAGCAGATCGATCGGCCCTTCATAGGATTCGAATTTGAGAATGAAGGCGGCATCCTCCCGGTTCGTCACCGGCGGCGCATCGACCTTCGACCAGTCTTCCAGCATGGCGCGAGTTTCGCCGCCCGGACGCGGCGAAGCAACCTCGATCGCGCGACTGAGGGACCTCGAAGTGAAAGGTCCTATTTATCAACTGTCATGCCCGGGCCCGACCCGGGCATCCAGAGATGTCGATGCCGCTTCTGGGTGGCCCCTGGATCGCCCGGGGAAGCCCGGCGGTGGCAATG
>NZ_JASATH010000356.1:0-3837 GCF_038440215.1 Inquilinus sp. OTU3971
CTCCTTCGGTGGGGAGGCGATGCCTGCGGCGGGGTATGACCGGGTGCGTCGTGCGTTGCGTCCGCGGGCTTTGATCAACGGGTACGGTCCGACGGAGGCGGTGGTGACGCCGCTGGTGTGGAAGGGGAATGCGGAGACGGCGTGCGACGGAGCGTATGTGCCGATCGGTCGTCCGGTGGGGGATCGCCGGGCCTATGTGCTGGACGGTCGGCTGCAGCCGGTGCCGGTGGGGGTGGCGGGCGAGCTCTACATCGGCGGCTCCGGCCTGGCGCGGGGCTATGTCGGTCGGGCCGACCTGACGGCGGAGCGCTTCGTGCCGGACCCGTATGGCGGGCCGGGGGGCCGGATGTACCGGACCGGGGACGTGGTGCGGTGGCGTGCGGACGGGGCGGTCGAGTATCTCGGCCGGGCCGACCACCAGGTGAAGATCCGGGGCTACCGGATCGAGCCGGGGGAGGTCGAGGCGCGGCTCTTGTCGCATCCGGCTGTGCGCGGCGCGGTGGTGTCGGCGGTGTCGTCGCCGGGCGGCCGGCGGCTGGTGGCGCATGTCGCGGCGCCGGAGGCGGGGGATGGGCTGGAGGCCGGGCTGAAGGCGCATCTGGCGGGCCAGCTGCCGGACTACATGGTGCCGTCGCGGATCATGGTGCTGCCGGCGCTGCCGCTGCTGCCGACCGGCAAGCTGGACAGGAAGGCGCTGCCGGAGCCGGAATGGGAGAGCACCACCCGGTCGGCGCCGGAGGGCGAGGCGGAGCGTGCGATCGCCGGGATCTGGGCGGAGGTGTTGGGCCTGCGGCAGGTGGGCCGGGACGACAACTTCTTCGAGCTGGGCGGGGATTCGATCCTGTCCTTGCAGGTGGTGTCGCGGGCGCGCCGCATGGGCCTGGTGCTGACGCCGCGGCAGCTGTTCGAGCATCAGACGGTGCGCGGGCTGGCGGCGGTGGCCGGTCGCGAGACGGTTGTGGTGCAGGAGACGGCGACGGGCGAGGCGCCGCTGACGCCGATCCAGCGCTGGTTCTTCGGGACGGAGATCCCGCAGCGGCACCACTGGAACCAGGCGGTGCTGCTGGCGCCGCGGCAGCGGCTGGACGCCGAGGCGCTGGGCCGGGCCCTGGCGGCGGTGGTGGCGCATCACGACGCGCTGCGGCTGCGCTTCGTGCAGGGCCAGGACGGCGCCTGGACGCAGGCCTATGCCGAGCCGGCGGAGCAGGAGTGGCTGTGGATTCGTGCCGTCGCCGACGAGGCGGCGCAGGTGGCGGAGGCGGCCCAGCGCAGCCTGGACCTGACGCAAGGCCCGCTGCTGCGGGCGGTGCTGGCCGAGCGCTGGGACGGGACGCAGCGGCTGCTGCTGGCGATCCATCACCTGGTGGTGGACGGGGTGTCCTGGCGGATCCTGCTGGAGGACCTGCAGGCGGCCTACGGCCAGGCCGTGGCCGGAGAGGCCATCGTGCTGCCGGAGACGAGCAGCAGCTTCGGCGCCTGGGGCCGGATCCTGCAGGCCCATGCCTCGAGCCCCGAGCTGCTGGCGGAGCTGCCCTATTGGCAAAGCGTGCTGGACGGCCCGTCGGGCTTCCCGGTGGCACGTCCGGAGGGTGCGGACACGGAGCGGGTGGAGCACCGGCAGCGCTTCGACGCGGCGCTGACCGAGCGGCTGGTGACGGCGGGGCGGGCGTGGCGGGCCGGTGTGGAGGACCTGCTGCTGACGGCGCTGGCGCGGGCGCTGTGCCGTCACAGCGGGCAGGGCTCGGCGCTGGTGGCGCTGGAAGGCCATGGCCGGGAGGAGCTGGGCGGGCTGGACCTGAGCCGGACGGTGGGCTGGTTCACCAGCCTGTACCCGGTACGGCTGACACCGGCGGAAGACCTCGAAGCGTCGCTGAAGGCGGTGAAGGAGCAGCTGCGGGCGGTGCCGCAACGCGGCCTGGGCTACGGCGTGCTGCGCCACATGGGCAGTGCCGAGGTGCAGGCCGCACTGTCGGGCCAGCCCTGGCCGGCGGTGACGTTCAACTATCTGGGCCGGTTCGACGGGATGACGGCGGGGGCGTTCGCCCTGGCGCGGGAGAGCGCCGGCCGGGACCAGTCGGAGGGCTCGCCGCTCGGCGCCGAGCTGGTGGTGAACGGCCAGGTGGCGGAGGGCGTGCTGGGTCTGTCCTGGCTGTACAGCGCCGCCCGGCACGATGCCGGCACCATCGAGCAGCTGGCCCAGGCCTTCGCGGCGGAGCTGGCGGCGCTGGTCGATCTGTGCGGCGCTCCGGGGGCGGGCGGGCTGACGCCGTCGGACGTGCCCCTGGCCGGTCTGAGCCAGGCGGAGTTGGATGCGCTGCCGGTGCCGGCGGCGGAGGTGGAGGATCTGTATCCGCTGTCGCCGATGCAGCAGGGGATGCTGTTCCACAGCCTGCAGGCGCCGGAGCTGTATGTGACGCAGGTGCGGGTGGATGTGGACGGGCTCGACGCCGGCCGCTTCGGCCGGGCCTGGGAGGCGGCGGTGGAGGCCCACGCCATCCTGCGCACCGGCTTCCTGTGGCAGGGCGACAAGCCGCTGCAGCTGGTGCGCCGGCGGGTGCCGTCGCCGGTGGAGCATCTGGACTGGCGCGGCAAGCCGGATCTGGAGCAGGCGCTGGCGGAGCTTGCGGCCGCGGACCGGGCGCGGGGCTTCGACCTGGCCGTGGCGCCGCTGCTGCGGGTGCTCTTGGTGCGGACGACTGCCGACCGGCACCGGCTGATCCTGACCAGCCACCACCTGCTGCTGGATGGCTGGAGCACGTCGCGGCTGATCGGCGAGGTGCTGACGCGGTACCACGGCACGGCACCGGCCCCGGTGGCAGGCCGGTACCGGGACTACATCGCCTGGCTCGCCCGGCGGGACCAGGCGGCGGATCAAAGCTTCTGGCGGGACCGTCTGTCCGGTGTGGAGGAGCCGACGCTGCTGGCCGCGGCGCTGCCGGCCGCGGCCGTGCCGGCCTCGGCGTCCGAGCCAGGGCACGACAGCGCCAGGCTGCGGCTGGATGCGACAGCGACCGAAGCGCTCAAGAGCTTCGCGCGGCGCGAGCATGTGACCTTGAACACGGTGCTGCAGGGGGCGTGGGCGCTGCTGCTGTCGCGGAGCACGGGGCAGCGTCGGGTGGTGTTCGGGGCGACGGTGTCGGGGCGTCCGGCGGAGCTGCGGGACGCCGAGGCCATGATGGGGCTGTTCATCAACACCCTGCCGGTGGCGCCGGCGCTGGACCCGGCGCGGAGGGGCGGGGACTGGCTGCGGCAGCTGCAGGCGGAGAACGCGGCGCTGCGCGAGCACGAGCACACGCCGTTGTACGAGATCCAGGGCTGGGCGGGTCAGGGCGGGCGGTCGCTGTTCGACACGATCCTGGTGTTCGAGAACTATCCGGTCGACCAGGCGCTGCGGGAGCGCGACAGCCGGGGGCTGCACAGCCGGGGGCTGCGGTTCGGCGAGGTCTCGAACCTGGAGACGACGAACTACGCCCTGACCCTGACGGTGCAGGCCGGCGGAGACATCGAGATCGGCTGGGGCTGGCGGCGCGACGCCTTCGACCGGGATCGCATCGAAGGGCTGATGCGGCGGTTCGAGGCGCTGCTGGTGGGCCTCGCCAAGACGCCTGATGCGCTCCTGGGCAGCATCGCCCTGCCGACCGCGGAAGACCGGCAGCGCCTGGCCATCTGGAACGCGACGGATGTGGCCTACGAATCCGTGCCGACCGTGCTGTCGCTGATCGAGCGCCAGGCGCGGGCGACGCCGGAGGCGGAGGCGCTGGTGTTCGGCACCGAGCGGCTGAGCTATGCCGAGCTGGAGCGGCGGACCAACCGGCTGGCCCAGGCTCTGGCGGTGCA
>NZ_JASATH010000357.1:0-3731 GCF_038440215.1 Inquilinus sp. OTU3971
ATGTGCGTCCGACCATTTACCGACAAGATCACTGATGATCCCTCTTAACTCGGTACGCCGCCGGCGATTGTGGGCAGCCTCAAGGTCAAGCAAGAATTCCATGACGCGCCGGGCGACGTCTTGGATCCGGAAATAGGTCGGAAACGGGCCTTGGATTGCCGACCATCCCCTCTTCTGTTCCACGAACAGCATCGGGAAGATCGTTTCGAGATAGAGCGGGCATTCGGTGCCATCGTAGCGGGCAACGATCGGCAGATCCCAACCGAGGAATCTAGCAAGATACGCGTGAAATCCGCTTTCGTTCGTAGCAGCGCCCGGGTCGAGAACGAAGTAGTCTCTTTGCTCGTTGCGAGGAAGGTCGAAACTTAAGGTAGGACCCTGCCAGGTCTGTATCAGTTTTGTGTTCTTTCCTCCTACAACATCGCGGTGAAGGACCACGATCTCGCCGTTTGTATTTTCAAGTTCAAGTTCGACATAAGACTGTAGAACGAGTTCATACGGCGCATCCTCGAACTCATGTATCCGCTCACGCATCGCATAGGGTAGTGGAATAGAAAGCTGGGGTCCGAGCGAACGTTCGAGCCCGAGGGCGTATATAATCGCCTGTAAGCATGTGGATTTACCGGACGTATTTGGAGCATGGACGACATTCAGACCGGTGCTGAACGGAATGTCGGTCCCGAAGGCTCGCGAAGCCGTGAAAGAGCGCAGTCGCAAATGACGCAACTTGATCACGGCTTGTGCCTCTCGCCCAAAAGTGCGGCAACCATCGTCTCCGTTATCGCCTTTGCTAGATCTGAAATAATCGCCTTCTCCTCCACGAGCGTATCGTGCATGCCCATGACCGCCGCTGCGGCTGCGGTGCCAGACTTTGTAAGTTGGAGAGCTGCACGACCCGTCGCTTTGGTCCAAGTCGCGAGATTTTCTCCCACGACGAAGTCGATCGCGCGAGCAAATGCCGGCTCGACTCTTAAGTTCCAGGGCAGGTCCAGACGGATTCCATCAAGTGCGGATTTTAGTCGCGCGTGCTGATCCGATCGAATCGCGTCATTGAGGATATGTAGTTTCGCCAGGGAAGCGCGATTGGAGCGGGAGCAGACCAGCATGGTGAGAATTAGCGACACACGCCACGCGATACGAAGATCACCAGGTACCGGTATCGGCCGACGCCGAAAAGAGAAGCGCCGATGCAGGAGATCGATCTCCGGCACTTTCAGCTTCCTTCCGGAAAGTCTAGCGGGCAGCGAATGAGCCAGTCGCTGACTGTGCCCACCGCGATCTGGACAACGACACCCGTTGGGAGTGTGGGAAGTGCCTTCGCCATGGAGGCTTCGATCCGCTCGGTGCTAGCCTCCAATTGCTCAGCCGGAAGTGTGGAGGTCGCGCCGACCGCGATCAGGCGCGTCTCCTCCGCTTCAAGGGTTTGAAAGGCTCGCTCCCATAAGACAGAGTGATTTTGGCGCAGCTGCTGAAGCGCGTTCTCACGATAAAGATGCGCCTTTATGTAGGCGTCGCGGCGCTGAGCGATTTGTATTGGCGCGGCTCCGGAGCCATAAGCTCGCCCGAGCTTGTCGTCAATTCTCGCACCGATCGATGTCTCGCCCGCAGCCGAAACGTCTGAAGGTGAAGGCATATCGACACTCAACGGGGGGCCGAGGGAAAGCGCCTTCAACTGCTCAATTTCGCCTGCAAAGTCTTCCTGCGAATGACACAGAGCCTCGAAGTCATTGGCAAGGAAGCTCAGCCCTTCGACCTTAACGGCAAGGCCTCTCTTGCGAATATCTGCAACCACATCCTTATTATCGAGAAATGGGCTAAGAAGTATCCAGCGCCTTGCGGGAATGCCCGATAAAATGGGCTCAATCTTCTCTTTATTCTTCACAAGTTTTGGCAGATCACGCCCCGCCTTAGCCTTCATCGCACTCGCTGCTTTCTTGACGTCCGAAACCTCTTCAGGCGCATAACACTGGTAGAGACAACCACACGTCGTAAAAAATTCGAGCCCCGCGTCACCACCGACAGAATCGGGAACGATCTGTACGTTTTCTGGCCCATGACGCCGCTGCACCAATTGCAGTGCGTACGCCTGCCACTCATCCCCTTTCCAAGAACGACGAAAAGTCATTTCCACCCCTCAAATAGGTCCCGGACCGACAGAGCGACGGTCGCAGGTAAATATTCCTTTTGCGTCCTCAGCTTCTTTCCAGAGCTGGAACCCCAATCTTTATCGAGTGTCTGCTTCCCCACCCATACTGCGTGGACCTTGGTCATATTGCCATGCTCTCGAATGGCAGCAAGAGGTACGCTCCGGCTACCCGGCGATTGTTCGCCTCGTGGCGCTTGGAGTGCATCGTCACCGCAATCCATGATTACGCGACGCTCAAGCCGCAGGAAGCATCATCCGCAATTGGCTCGCCAGCAGGCGCTCATCCCCGGCGAAGCTCTCGATCATGGCCGAAAGAAACGGATCCGGCACCAGGAGACCGAAATCAAGCGGATGCCCGGCATATGCCGCAACAAGCGCCATGAACGCGAGCTGCGCCCGCCCATTGCCGTCCCGGAAGGCGTGGATCGCATTCAGTTCCGCCAGAAAATGGGCTGCATCCACGGAGAATTCGTCGGCCGACAGCCCTCGAAGAAACTGGCGATCTCCAAGCCATCGGAATAGAGCGGCAAGCTGGCTTTCGATCTGTTCGGGGTAGCAGAACATATTGCCGCCCTTCGAAATCCGCACGGTTCTGAATTTTCCTGCCCAGGCATAGACATCCTGAAACAGGTGGCGATGGACCGCCTGGAAACGCTTGACCGCAGGACGGGTTATAGGGATCGGGTCTCCCGATCGCTCTCGCGTGATCTCCGCCTCGAACTCTTGCAGGCGATCCTGCTCTCGAATATTGAGTTTATTGATAAGAACCGTCGTTCCAGGATAGCAATATGGATCTTCAGACGCCTCATACATGATCTAGGATTCAGGACCTGTCGCTGAATGCCTTGATGATCGCGTGACGCCGCTGCTCGGAGGAAAGATCTTTCTTTTCGAACTCGATCGCACGCTTGCGAGCCTCTTTGGTCGGCTTGATTCCCTCCACAGCGCTGATCTTTGCGAACGGATCCCGACCGATGGTTATGCTCTCTCGAATCCGCCCCTCTCGGCTGTGAATCCGGACCTGCCCCCCGCCGGCTTGGACCGCCTCCCTGGCGGCTCTGACGGCTTCAGCCTTGCTCTCGAAGATCGCTGACGCACGGGTCCTGCCATCGGACCTTACGGCCCAGCCCCCCTCTATGGGGACGACGTAGCGAACCGCGGGCTTGAAACTCCCGGAGGCGCTGTCTCTGGGCTTCTTTGTCGTATCGCTCATACCATCGTCGAAGCAGTTTGCCGGTCGGATCGCACCATCGCTTACTCCAGACTGTGGGTTATCTGCCGCTCCGTGTCACCAGCGTGATTGTGTCACGCCACGCAGCTCGGGTCAGCATTGCCGCGACGATGCAGACCGTTCGCTCTCGATCGGATCAGACGAGAGATCGCACCTATTCCCGCAGACGGGCCTCGGCCTCACGGACGCCGAAGATGGAGTCGGATCGAAGGCGCGGCAAGGTCCCTGCCGCACCTCTCGTCAGTCCTCGACAGCCGGCGACCGCCGAGGCGGGGGGGGCCCCCCCGGGGCCCCGCGCCGCCGCTTCCCGTCGATAGATCGACCGCCTTCCATCGGCCTCCGGCCGGGCGCGAC
>NZ_JASATH010000358.1:0-3668 GCF_038440215.1 Inquilinus sp. OTU3971
ATCACCGCCCTGCGGCGCTGGCTCGAGGCCCGCGGCGATGCTCCCGGCGCCCTGTTCAGCCGGCTCGACCGCGGCGGCAATCTCGTGGCCGGCGCCGACGGCCGCATGCTGCCGGTCGACCCGGCGACGATCGCCCGGCTGGTCAAGCGCGCGATCGCCCGCACAGGCGTCGACGCGGGGGAGTTTTCGGGGCACAGCCTGCGCGCCGGGATGATGACCGCGGCGGACCGGCTCGGCGTGCCCTTCGAACAGGCGATGGAGGAGCTACAGCGCGGTCCGGATCTATCGGCGGCACTCGAGTCTATGGGCGGGGAATTTTGCGGGCAGGCTGCTGCAGGGCCAATAGGCGCTCGGTCCCCTTCCGCGATCGGCCTCTTTGCAGACGCTCCGCAACAAGGCGGATCTTCCGAAGCGGACGGACGCGGCGCCGTCGGCAGCGCCCGCTTGAATGAAGGACTATGGGCTCTTCACCGAAGAGTCAGCCAGCTGGATGCCGTTTTCCTCGCACCAGATATTCAGGGCATCTTCGGTTTCGCGGTTCTCGAAGTCGTACCACCTCTGCAGCACGTCCCGCGTTTCCAGCAAGCGCCTGAAGTTCCGATACGCCCCCTTCCGCCTGAACATGTCCTTGACGGCATGGTGGTCGTCCGGAAGCTCGCGAGCGGCAAAGCGCAGCGCCAGATCGCGGCCGAGACCGAGTTCATTCTTGTGCGGCATGGCGATGTATCGATCTGAGGTTTCCAAATCGTCCGGTACCGCTTCTTCCTCCATCATGTCGACAGATGCCGACACCAAGTGGATTTTCCCGGTGTCGAGTGAGATGTAGGCCATATTCTCGCCGAAGCCTCCGAAGCTCACGAATTCGTAAGCGATGAAGAATTCGGTACGGTCAACCGTGACCAGATCCGTCTCCACCATCGGGCGCTCTCCCCAGACTGGTCGCCCTATTTTGCACTCGGCTGGTATGGCGCGGCCTGCGGCAGATCGCAATCACGATTCAATCTGGTCGATCGGCGCAGTGTGACGTCAGCCTTCGGTGAGGACCGCGGGAGATCTACTCTGGGGATCTGAGCTTGAGCCAAACGTGAACCGCAGCCGACCGACTTCGGGGTCGAAATTGATCCAGAGTTTCTGAAATCAGTCCTCGTCTTTGCCGAGCCTCCGGGTGACATGGTCGATGATCGGGGCGAAGGCGATCGACGGTCACGGTCCGGCGGCCTGCCCGCGGTGCCAGCCGCCGTGGCCATGGCAGGAGCTCGGTGGTCCGGCTGCGGTGCTCCGCGGCCACGAGTCTGCGGCCATCGTAATCCTTTGATTTCATTGGGCAATAAGGGGGAATATCGGGCATTGGGACTTCCGCCTGGGCCACGCGAGGGCTAGACTCGTCCGGTCGCCGCTCCGGAGGCCCCGTGCCGTTCGCCGTCCACCTCGATCTCGACCCGCACAGCGCCGCCGCCCTGGCGACCCTGATCGAGGCCGTCGAGCGCGCCGACGCGGACGCGATGACGCCGCGGCGGGCCAAGGTCGCGCCGCATCTTTCGCTCGCCGTCTACGATCGCCTGGTCCCGGCGGCGGTCACCGTGTCGCTGCAGCGCTTCGCTGAGCGGCAGCCCGCGATCGCCATCCAGCTGGCGAGCCTGGGCCTGTTCCCGGGACCGCCTGCCGTCCTGTTCGCAGCCCCGGTGGTCTCGGCCGAGCTGCTGGCCGTGCACCGCGCCTATCACCAGGCGACCTGGGCGTCCGGCCCGCGCTGCTGGGCCCACTACCTGCCGGAAAACTGGGTGCCGCATGTGACGCTCGGCGAGGGCCTTCGTCTGGCCGCGGTGCCGACGGCGGTCCGCAACGCGATCGCGGCCTGGCGTCCGCGTCCGGCAATATTGCACCGGATGTCGCTGGTCCGGTTCCATCCGGTCGAGGTGCTGTGGTCGCGGGCCCTGCCGGCGCACCCGTGAGCGGGGGAGGGGGAGGGTGATCGTGCATCTCAATGGCTGGCCCGGCGTCGGTAAGCTCACCGTCGCGCAGCTGCTGGCGCACCGGCTCCGGGCCCGGCTGATCGACAACCACCTGCTGCACGACGTCGCCATCCGCTGCGCCGGCATCGACGACCCGGCGCGCTGGCCGCTCTACGAGACGGTGCGCGCCGCCGCCTGCCAGGCCCTGGCCGACCGGCCGCGATCGGAGACCTTCGTCATGACCAACGCCCTGCGCCTCGGCGCTGCGCGCGAGCGCGAGGCCTGGCGCCATGTCGTCGCCCTCGCCGAGACTCGGGGCGTGCCGCTGGTGCCGGTGGTGCCCGAGGCCGACGACACCGTGCTGCGCTCCGGGGTCCAGAGACTCGAGCGCCAGGGACGCAAGTTGACCGACCCGAACGTGCTGGCGGCGATGATCCGCTCCGACCGGCTGCCGAAGCCCGACGTGCCCGAGCGGCTCGACCTCGACACCACCCATCTCGCCGACGCAGCCGCGGCGATCGAGGCGCATCTGCGGGCCGTTCGCGGCCGCCTGGCGCCGGCCGACGCCAGGCACCTGACATTGCTGGACGCGCCATGATCGACGAGACGATCGGTGGAGGAGGGGAGGCCGCCCCGGCGGCCCCGTGCCGCGCCCGACAGCGGTGCTGCCGGACGCCGACGGGGCGAACGGCCTGACCGACCTCCAGCGCGCCGAAATCCGCCGCCTGGCCGCGCGGGCCGACGAGTTGGTCGAGGCCTCGCTCTCGGCCAATACTCGAAAAGCCTACGGTTCGGCCTGGCGGCAGTGGAGCGAATGGTGCCTCGGCTTCGGTCTGGACCCGCAGGCGGCTGACGCCCCCTGGCTGGCGATGCACCTCACCGCCCTGTCGGAGACGCGCAAGCTCTCCACCCTCGAACTGCGCCGCGCCGCGGTGCTGGAGATCCGACGCCGGCTCGGCCGACCGCTGCACTTCGACGACGCCCAGTTCCGGGCCTTCCTCGCCGGTCTGCGGCGGACCAAGGGCGCCCGCCCGGACAAGAAGGCGGCGCTGCTCGAGGAGAACCTGCGGGCGGTCCTGTTGCTGCTCGATCTGGCCACGGCCTCGGCGCCGAAGCGCTGCCTGCGCGACCGGGCGCTGTTGCTGACCGGCTTCGCCGGCGGCTTCCGCCGCTCCGAGCTCACCGGCTTCGACCTGCGGGACGTCAGCTTCACCGCCGAAGGCCTGGTGCTGTTCGTCGCCGGCTCCAAGACCGACCAGGAAAGGCGAGGGGAGGAGGTCGGCATCCAGGCGGTGCCGCGATCGCCGCTCTGCGCCGTCACCGCGGTCGCGGCCTGGCTCGCCGCCCCCGGGGACGCGCCCGGGCCGCTGTACTGCCGGATCGACCGCGGCGGCCACCTGACCTACGGGCTCGACGGCCGGCTGCAGCCGATCGATAGCAAGACCGTCGCCCGGCTGGTCAAGCGGGTGATCAAGGGGACCGGGCTGGCCGAGGGGGAGTTTTCCGGGCACAGCCTGCGCGCCGGCATGATGACCGCCGCCGACCGCAAGGGCGTGCCGCTCGAGGCGGCGATGCAGCACGGCCGCTGGAAGGACGCCCGCACCGCCCGCGGCTACCGGCGGCATTCGAGTTTGTGACAGGGCAACTTCACCGGCAAGCTGCTCGCGGATGAATAGGCGCGGCTGGAAGGCGGTCGCAAAGTCTTGCTGTCCAGAA
>NZ_JASATH010000359.1:0-3563 GCF_038440215.1 Inquilinus sp. OTU3971
CCCGACACGGGGGGGTGGGCCCCCCGCGCTTGCGGCGGGGGGGTAACGCGAGGCTGAAGCGTCCGTCATCCACCCGCCGTCGAGGATGATCCGCCGGGCCGCCTGAGTGCGCCAGGTCTTCACCGTCCAGTGGGCCCTGGCATTCGATCAAGAATCCGGCCGGGCAGGGAAGCCAGTAGGCGCACAGCAGCGTGGGCAGCAGTTCGAAGCCGTGATCAGCCGAACTGCGGGCCAGGAAGACCGGGTCTTCGAAGGGAGCATCGATCGCTCGTTCGGGCGGGATGGTGTTGTCCTCGGCATAGGCGGCCCAGACATACAGCGCCCCAAGCGCCGGCCAGCCCATCGAGCCGGTGGCGTAGGGCGGCAGCATGCCCTCCTGCCATTGGACGTGGTGGCCCGCTTTCATCAGCAACTGTTTGGTGATGTAGTCCCGCCGCGCCAAGATATTCGGCTCAATGAGCTCGGGGTTGGTCTTGCCTACCGGCTTGCCGTCCGGGGTGATCTGACGGATCTCGGTGCCGGTGGCACGGGCCTCGACATCCAGTTCAGTCAGCCAGTCATTCGAGAAGAATCGCGTGAGCGCGCCGGCGAAAAGATGCCGAGCCATCTGTCCGAAACTCCGTGCCGCCAATATGTCGCGCAGTGTACAGGAAACGCCGGGTTATTGAATGCCGCTGCGGGGCACGCTTGGCCCGTTCGGCGGCGCTCTCCTTGGGGCACGGTCTCGCCATGTCCAGTTGCCGCGGTCTCCAACCGGGCCCGGCTGGCCGGTAAAGGTGGAAATGCGACATTCGTCTGCGCAGCAGGGATGAATGCAACGCCGCAACGGGCACGGCGGATGTTGGTCAATCTTCAGACTGTCAGCCCCGCCTTTCGAAGGCCTTCAACGCGGCGCTCAAAGTCCTCGGGGTTGCGGAAGGGCAGGACACGGCGACGGCGCTCGACAGAAAAGCCGGGATTGATCTGGAGCGCGTGCTCCCAGGACTGTCGACTCTCCTTGGGCCGGCCGAGGTGGCCGTAGCACGATGCGAGCAGGGCATAGGCGACGTCTGATCGCGGGTTGCGATCGAGCCGCTGTTCGATCGCGGCAATCGCCTGCTCATACTGGCCGAGAGAAAAGCGTGCCTCGGCGACAAACTGGAGCAGGAGTTCTGGATAGTGCGGGTCCAACCCCATCGAAGCGTCAAGCGTCTCGATGGCGCCTGCTGAATCGCCGGAGAATATCTGGACGTGCGCCATCAACATGAGGAGTTGGACCGAGTTGGGCGAAAGTGCGAGGCCCCGTTGCGTCTCTGCCCACGCCCGGTCCAGCTCCCGGCCCCACAGGCAAGCCAATCCCAATGCGAAGTGACCGTTGGGCTGGTCCTCGGCCATCCCCACAGCCTGTTCCGCGAGCTCTTGCCCAATCCGGAGCGAGCGCTCCGGATCGCTGCTCCAGGCGTTGATATAGTCGAGCACATGGGTGAAGGCGATGAGTGCATGAGCCGCCGCATAGTCCGGATCGATCGTGATGGCGGCTTCTGCCAAGCCGCGCGCTGCGATGTTTCCGGCTCGGGTGTGCGCCCACGCCTGCTCTCGGCCACGCAAGAAGAATTCGTACGCCTCGATATTGACCGCGCGTGTCCCGGCAAACCGACCGGTGCCACCCGTAAGCTTCGGCTTGAGCGCACCCACAATCTCCTGCGTGAGCTCGTCCTGAACCGCGAAGATGTCGGTAAGGTCGCGATCGAACCGGCTGGCCCAGACATGTCCGCCGTGACTAGCGTCGATTAACTGCGCTGTGACCCGCACCCGGTTACCTGCCTTGCGCACGCTGCCCTCGAGCACGTAGCGGACGCCAAGTGCCTTAGCCACGTCCTGCACCGAGACTGCCGCCTTCTTGTATACGAACGACGAATTGCGGGCGATGACGTGCAACTCGGACAGTCTCGAGAGGTCCGTGATGATGTCCTCGCTGATGCCGTCGGAGAAGTACTCCTGTTCAGGATCGCCGCTCATATTGTTGAATGCGAGCACGGCGATGGAGGGCTTGTCGGGAACGGACGATCGCCCCGAAGGTCCTTCCAGCGCGCGAGTCTGCGCTAGTAGAACCGGTTTCGCCTGTGAGGCGACCCCAACCTGAAGCGAATAGACCCGGATCGGTTGGGCTATATTCTTGAGCTGGGTCTCGCCGAGATCGGTCACGGCGAGATCGAGCCGCGCTCTCACCTGGCGGTAGGCATCTTCGGACAGACAGATCGCGCCGGGCTCGGCAAGTCCCTCCAGTCGCGCCGCGATATTGACACCGTCGCCCATCAAATCGCCGTCGCTCTCCTCCACGACGTCTCCCAGATGGATGCCAACGCGGAACTCGATGCGAAGCTCAGGCGGCACGCCGGCATTGCGCTCGACCATGGCGGTCTGCACCTCGACGGCGCAGCGCACGGCATCCACCACGCTGCGGAATTCTATAAGGCTTCCGTCTCCGGTGCGCTTGACCACGCGGCCATTGTGCACTGCGATGGTCGGGTCGATCAGATCGCTGCGCAGCGTCCGCAGCCGCGCCAGGATGCGATCCTCGTCTGCGCTGGCGAGACGACTGTAGCCGACCACATCCGCGACCAGGATCGCCGCGATTTTCCGCGTCTCGCCCATGGCGCCAGCTGCCCTCGATTCAAATTAGCATAAAGCCCCGGCGAAGGTTCCCCAAGCTCGATCCAGTTCGTCAAAGAGCGTCGCCCGCCTGATCGGCCGAAGATTCCTTCGGGTCGATTCCGGCCAGCCGACGAATGTCCGCTTCTGCGGAGCAGGGGCAATGTCGGCAATGGAGGGCCGACCCCGACGGTCGCTCACTGCGCGATCCGGACGTCTCGCAGCTCGGGGTCGCCCCTCACCCTGTTCGGACATCCCAACTCATTGAAATCGCTAGCCGATAAGGGGGCTTATCGGGCATTGGGGCTTCCGCCTGGGGCACGCGAGGGCTAGACTCGTCCGGTCGCCGCTCCGGAGACCCCGTGCCGTTCGCCGTCCACCTCGATCTCGATCCGCTGAGCGCCGCCGCCCTGGCGCCGCTCATCGATGCGGTGGAACGCGCCGATCCGGACGCGACGACGCCGCGGCGAGCCAGGGTCGCGCCGCATCTTTCGCTCGCCGTCTACGATCGCCTGGTCCCGGCGGCGGTCATCGTGTCGCTGCAGCGCTTCGCCGAGCGGCAGCCCGCGCTCGCCATCCAGCTGGCGAGCCTGGGCCTGTTTCCGGGACCGCCCGCCGTGCTGTTCGCCGCCCCGGTGGTCTCGGCCGAGCTGCTCGCCGTGCACCGCGCCTATCACCAGGCGACCTGGGCGTCCGGCCCGCGCTGCTGGGCGCATTACCTGCCGGAGGCCTGGGTGCCGCACGTCACCATCGGCGAGGGCATGAGGCCGGCTCTGGTGCCGGCGGCGATCGGCAACGCCATCGCCGCTTGGCAGCCGTGCGCGGCGGTGCTGCACCGGATCTCGCTCGTCCGGTTCCATCCGGTCGAGGTGCTGTGGTCGCGGGGGGGGGGGGGGGGCGCGGGGGGGGGGGGGGGGGGGGGGGGGGGGGGG
>NZ_JASATH010000360.1:0-3556 GCF_038440215.1 Inquilinus sp. OTU3971
CCCCCCCCCGCGGCCCGTCCCGGGGCGGCGGGGGCCCCACCCGCCCCCCCCGCCTGCGCCATATCCGGGCGACCCCCACCGCCCTTGCCGCCGGCCGCCTCGGCCGCGGCGCGCACCAGCGCCACGGCATCGAACCGCCCGGTCAGATCCTCGGTCACGCCGATGCAGACCGACAACTTGCCTTCGGCCCGGCCGACCAGCGCGACCACGCCGGAGCCGAGCTGCTGCTTCAGAGCGTCGGCCATCGGCTTCAGCTCGCGCGCCGGCAGGTCGTCGACGATCCGGCCGGTGAACTTGACCCCGCCGATGTCCTTGACCTCGGGCCCGGCCCCGCCGCTGCCCGCCGTCGCCAGCTTGCGCCGCAGGTCGGAGACCTCGCGCTCCAGCCGCCGCCGCTCCTCGACCAAAGCGGCCAGACGGGCCGGCAGCTCGTCCGGCGTCACCTTCAGCGCCGCGGCGGCGTCGGCCAGCAGCGTGTCGCGATGGGCGGCATAGGACACCGCGCCTTCGCCGGTCACCGCCTCGATCCGGCGGATGCCGGCGGCGACCGCCCCTTCCGAGACCAGCCGGAAGGCGCCGATATCGCCGGTGCGGCCGACATGGGTGCCGCCGCACAGCTCCTGCGAATAGACCCTGTTGCCGTCCTGGCCCATGCCGACGACGCGCACGGTGTCGCCGTATTTCTCGCCGAACAGCGCCATGGCGCCGGCGGCGATCGCGTCCTCCGGCGTCATCAGCCGGGTGGTGACCTCGGCGTTCTCGCGGATCCGGGCATTGACCTCGGCTTCGACCGCGACGATGTCCTCCGGCGTCAGCGGCCGCGGCTGGCTGACGTCGAAGCGCAGCCGCTCCGGCGCCACCAGCGAGCCCTTCTGGGTGACGTGCTCGCCCAGCCGGCGGCGCAGCGCCGCATGCAGCAGATGGGTGGCCGAATGGTTGGCGCGGATGGCGCCGCGGCGGGCATGGTCGACCTTCAGCTCGACCGCGTCGCCGAGCTTCAGCGTGCCGGCCTGGACCGTGCCGATATGGGCCCACAGCACGCCGGCCTGCTTCTGGGTGTCGCGCACCGCGACGGTGACGCCGCCGGTGCCCCCGGCCAGGGTGATCGCGCCGGCGTCGCCCATCTGGCCGCCGCTCTCGGCATAGAACGGGGTCTGGTTGACCAGGACCACGACCTCGGCGCCCGGCCCGGCCTGGTCGACGACCTGGCCGTCGACCACCAGCGCGGTGACGACGCCCTCGGCCACCTCGGTGTCATATCCAAGGAATTCAGTGGGTTCGAGCTTTTCCTTCAACTCGAACCACAAGGCGCCGGTGGCCGCCTCGCCGGAGCCGGCCCAGTTCTTCCGGGCCTCGGCGCGCTGCCGCTCCATCGCCGTGTCGAAGCCGGCGGTGTCGACCGTGCGGCCCTGGCCGCGCAGCACGTCCTGCGTCAGGTCGAGCGGGAAGCCGTAGGTGTCGTACAGCTTGAACGCCACCTCGCCCGGCAGGGCCTGGCCGGAGCCGAGCCGGCCGGTCTCGTCCTCGAGCAGGCGCAGGCCGCGGTCGAGGGTCTGCTTGAAGCGGGATTCCTCCAGCTTCAGCGTCTCGGTGATCAGCGCCTCGGCCCGCACCAGCTCGGGATAGGCGGCGCCCATCTGGCGCACCAGCGCCGGCACCAGCCGGTACATCACCGGGTCGCGCGCGCCGATCAGATGGGCGTGGCGCATGGCCCGGCGCATGATCCGGCGCAGCACGTAGCCGCGGCCCTCGTTCGACGGCATGACGCCGTCGGCCATCAGGAACGACGTCGCGCGCAGATGGTCGGCGATCACCCGGTGGCTGATCTTGTGCGGGCCATCCGGGTCGCTGTCGGTGGCATCGGCCGAGGCCTCGATCAGGGCCCGCATCAGGTCGATGTCGTAATTGTCGTGCTTGCCCTGCAGCACGGCGGCGATGCGCTCCAGCCCCATGCCGGTGTCGATCGACGGCCGCGGCAGGTCGACCCGCGTCTCCTTGGTGACCTGCTCGTACTGCATGAAGACGAGGTTCCAGATCTCGATGAACCGGTCGCCATCCTCGTCCGAGCTGCCCGGGGGGCCGCCGGCGATGCCGGGGCCGTGGTCGAAGAAGATCTCCGAGCACGGGCCGCAGGGGCCGGTGTCGCCCATCGCCCAGAAATTGTCCGAGGTCGGGATGCGGATGATCCGGTCGTCCGGCAGGCCGGCGATGCGGCGCCACAGCCCGGCCGCCTCGTCATCGGTGTGGTACACCGTGACCAGCAGCTTGTCCTTGGGCAGGCCGTATTCCCTGGTGATCAGGCCCCAGGCCAGATCGATCGCCCGTTCCTTGAAATAGTCGCCGAAGGAGAAATTCCCCAGCATCTCGAAGAAGGTGTGGTGCCGGGCGGTGTAGCCGACATTCTCGAGATCGTTGTGCTTGCCGCCGGCGCGGACGCATTTCTGCGAGGTGGTGGCGCGCTGGTAGGGCCGGGTCTCCATGCCGGTGAAGACGTTCTTGAACTGCACCATGCCGGCATTGGTGAACAGCAGCGTCGGGTCGTTCCGCGGCACCAGCGGGCTGGATGCCACCACCTCGTGGCCGTTCTCGCCGAAGAAGTCGAGGAAGGTCGAGCGGATGTCGTTGACGGTCTGCATCGGGGATGGTCGGCCTGGGCGTCTTGGTGGTGCGGCCCCGGAGAACCCGACGGCCGAGCCGACGCTTGTAGCGCGCCGGGGCGACCGCTGTCCAGGAAGGGACGCGGTTGAAACGTTGCCGATGTCATGCCGTCCGCCTGCGCCGCGGCGGTGGCCGTGGCGGACTCCCTGGGCTGCGCCAGGGGCATCGGTCGGACGCATCATTTTCGGCACCAGGCCGCCCCCTCACCCTCCCGTCGCCAACGCGACGGGTCCCTCCCTCTTCCAAGGAGAGGGGAAGCGCTTTCAGGTGAGGGGTGGCCCAGGCCCATCCGGCTGGCCGGTCATCCGGCTGGTCGGTCACCCGGTGTCGGGTTCCTTCGGCTCCCGGTAGGCGGCGTCGAAGTCGATGCCGAGGGAGGCACAGAGGCGTTGGGCGGCCCGCATCGGGGGCTCGGCCTCGATCAACGCTTCGACGTCGGGCTCCTGGAGCCGGGCTTCCAGCCCGGCCCGGAGGGCGGGGACCCGGTCGGAGGCGATGCCGTCGAGCGTGTGCTGCATCAGCTCGTGCAGCCGGGCCCGGCGCCGCTTGCGGATCGTGGCCGGGGTGGTGGCGGCCGGCGGCGGAAAGGGCTGGTCGGACCAGTCGGTGGCCCGGCGGCTCCATTGCTCGGACAGGCGAAGGCCGCAGGCCAGGCCGGCGATGACCGAACCGACCGGCCGGTCCTCGACCCGGTCGTCCTCGTCGCCGTAAAGCTCGTCGAGCTGGTCGCGCATCTCGGTGATGCGGAATTCGGCCTCCTCGAGATCCCGGGTCGACCCGGCGGCATCCCAGATCAGGGCGAAGAGGGCCTCGGTGACGTGGCTGCGCTGGCGGGCGCGGCGGGCCTTGCGGTCGGCCTTGTCGCCGCCACAGAGGTCGGCGGCGGCGCGGGCCCGCA
>NZ_JASATH010000361.1:0-3482 GCF_038440215.1 Inquilinus sp. OTU3971
GGGGGGGGGGGCCCGCGGCGGCGCGGGGGCGCGGGGCCCCCCGTCCAGGCCCTGCGCGAGATCGTGGCGAAGGGCGCCATGCCGCCGCTCATGCTCATCGTCGACGACTGCCGCGCCGCCTATGACCGGATGCTCACCCGCGGGGTGGAGTTCACCCAGGAGCCCATGGAGCGCTACGGCGGCGTGGACGCCAGCTTCCGCGATCCGTCGGGGAATGGCTGGAAGCTGGTCCAGGCGAGGTGACGGGCAGGAGGCAGCGGCGTTGACGGCGCTCAACACGCCGAAGCAGGCAGGGAAGGGAGCGGGGCGTGCCTGAGTACCGGGCGCGCCTTCAGCTTTCCGCCGCGCCGCCACGAAGCGGCCATCGGCGGCGCGGACGCTGCGGGCTTCGCAGTCTCGAGCGAGCCCGCCATGAGCATCGACTCCGTCCCGCCCGCCGCCTGGCCTGTCCGGCGCCTCCGCGCCGGGTCGCCGGCGCTGAAGGTCCTGGCTATCGTCTTCCTCACCGTCGCCTTCCTGCTGCCGGTCTTCCTGGTCTATGACGTGATCGGCGAGCGCGAGGAGCGCTACCGTTCGGTGGTGGATGAGATCGGCAGCAGCTGGGGCGGGCCGCAGCGCGTCATCGGGCCGATCCTGGTGGTGCCGTTCCGGTTGCCGTCCGAGCCGCGCGCCGACGGCACGCCGCTGCCGCCGCTCGAACGCCAGCTCGTCATCCTGCCCGACCGCTACGAGGCGGAGGCCCAGGCGGCGCCGGAGACGCGCAAGCGCGGCCTGTTCGAGGCCGTGGTCTACACCGTCGACCTTGCCCTGTCCGGGCAGTTCCTGATCGGCGACGCCGCCTCCCTGGCCGGGCCGCAGGCGACGATCGACTGGTCGTCGGCGTATCTCTATGTCGGCGTGGCCGACCCGCGCAGCATCCGCGAGGGCGCGTCGCTGCGCTGGGGCGGGCGCGACCTGCCGTTCCAGCCCGGCGCGCCGGGCGAGCTGGGCCAGCGCTTCGGCGCCGGCATGACCCTGCGCCTGCCGGACCTGTCGGCGGCGTCGGCCCGAACGGCGATCCCGTTTGCCACCACGCTGCGGCTGAACGGCAGCCAGCGCCTCGACTTCCTGCCGCTCGGCCGTTCCACCCGGGTGACCGCCAGCTCGAACTGGCCGGACCCCAGCTTCGACGGCGCCTTCCTGCCGGTGCGCTCCAGCATCGGCCCGCAGGGCTTCACCGCGGCATGGGAGCTGTCCTATTTCGGCCGCGGCTATCCCCAGGCCTGGGTGGGCGGGGAGGGCGACTATCTCTCTTCGGTGTCCAGCTCCGCCTTCGGCGTGCGCTTCTTCCAGCCGGTCAACGCCTATCAGCAGACCGAGCGCTCGGCCAAATACGGCATGCTGTTCATCGTCTTCACCTTCACCCTGTTCTTCCTGTTCGAGGCGGTGGCGCGGCTGCGCATCCACGTCTTCCAATACGGGCTGGTCGGGCTGTCGCTGTGCCTGTTCTACCTGCTGCTGCTGTCCTTCGCCGAGCAGATCGGCTTCGCCGCGGCCTATGGCGTGGGCGCCGCCGCGGTGGTGGTGCAGATCGTGCTGTACTGCCGGCCGGTGCTCGGCACCTGGAAGCGCAGCCTGGTGCTGGGCGCGATGCTGGCGATCCTGTACGGCGCCCTTTACGCGCTGATGCAGCTCGAGGATCTGGCCCTGCTGCTCGGCTCGCTCGGCCTGTTCCTGGCGCTCAGCGGCGTGATGTATGTGACCCGCCGGATCGACTGGTACGCCGTCACCCCGGCGGCCGCGGAAACCGCCGACCCGGCCGCCCGCAACGAAGCGCCGGCCCTTTGACCGGCAGGGGAGGGCCGCGATCCGGTGGCCCTCCCACCTTTCATTCCCGGTCTTGTGAACACGTGTGCCAATCGTCATGAACACGTGTTCAAACCGTCATCCCATCGTCTCCGAAGCCGCCTAGCCTCGTCGTCGTGCCGGTCGGATCGGCCGGCTCGACCATCAGACGAGGGGGGATCCGATGAGAGGTCTGATATTCGGGGCGGTCGCCGCCCTGCTGCTGTCGGCTATGGTGCCGGCCGTGGCTCAGGGGCTGATTCCGATCGGCCCGGGATTGAACCCGAATCCCCGGCCGCCGGGTATGATCGTCAATCCGCCGGCGCCGCTGCCTGCGGTGCCGAACGGCCAGGCGGTGTCCGGGACGACGCACTACAACGCCGCCTACTGGTCGCGGCCGCACAACACCTATGACCGGACGCATTTCGCCCGGCTGACCGACGCGCTGGACCGCGGCAACCAGGTCGTCGAACTCGACGTCTATGGCGATTCCGGGCTGCCGGTGAAGCACAACCCCGGCGACTCGATCAGCCAGAACAACTGCCGCGGCGGCGCCGGCGGCTGGCTGCGGGATTGCCTGAGCGACATCCGGGCCTGGAGCGACGCGCATCCCGGCCACCTGCCGATCACGGTCCAGCTCGATCTCAAGCCCGGCGATCTCGGGTTCTGGGGCTGGGATGCGGCGTCCAAGGCCGCCCTCGACTCCACGGTCGCCCAGCAGCTCGGGGCAAAGGTCTACCAGCCGGAGGCGCTGCGGGCCTTCACCGGCTACGCCTCGCTGCGCGAGGGCGTCTACCGCGCCGGCTGGCCCACCATTGATGCCCTGCGCGGCCGCGTCATCGTGCTGATGATGGGTGGGCCGCTCGGCGACAAGAACGACACCCAGGAAGAGTACGTCAACCAGTTCGGCGCCGGCGCCCACATCTTCGTCTGCCCGGAATCGCATGATCCGCACGACTACTACTGGAACGGCAACGCCAATGATTTCGACGACCCGAACACCAACAAATGGGTCATCTGCGGCAACCAGCAGAACGACAAGTACTGGTACAAGAACACGCTGACCGCGCAGCAGAATGGCCAGCTGGTCAACCTGTGGTCCAGCAACACCTCGCAGTTCGATGGCTACTCCCAGATGTACCTGGCGGCCGGCTGGGGCGCCTCGATGATCAGCCGCGAAAGCCTGGAGACCTGGGGCGGCAAGCTGCCGGTGAACGGCGTCCGCCGCTCGGTCCCGACCGGCTTCGTCCTCGCCAGCGAGCTGACCGGCTATTGCGTCGAGATCCAGGGCGGCGCCTATGGCAATGGCTCCGACCTCAACCAGTTCAACTGCTCGGACGCGGTGCGCCAGCAGTGGCGCTACAGCGACGAGACCCAGCTGCGGGCGGTCGGCAACGACAAGTACTGCTTCGACATCAATGGCGGCGACGGCAACAACGGCGACCAGTTGCACATCTGGGACTGCGACGGCGGCGCCAGCGAGAAGTGGCAGCTGCAGCCGGACGGCCGGCTGGTCGGCATGAACGGCCGCTGCGCCGATGTGGTGGACTCCGCCCTCGGCCGGCGGCTGCAGATCCGCAACTGCACCGGCGGCGCCAGCCAGCGCTTCCGGCTGCGCAGCAGCGTGAATGCCAACAACCCGTATTACTGAGGAACGG
>NZ_JASATH010000362.1:0-3473 GCF_038440215.1 Inquilinus sp. OTU3971
ATGCTTGCGCCACCTTCACCGGCGCCGGGCCGAAATTCGCGAGCACCACTGGCCTGCTGCCGCTGAACGCGCTGACCGGTGCGCCCGCCCCCGCGGCCGACGACTGGCGCGGCACCTGGCGCAGCGGCGATGAGCAGGAGATCGACATCAAGAAGGCGGCGGGTGGGGCGATCGCGATCGAGGGCAATGCCAGCTTCGGCGGCAGCGACCCGGAGCGGGTGACGCGCGGCGCCATCAATGTCGGCCAGATCAGCGCCACGCTGACGCCGACGAACGGCAAGGCCGCCTTCTCGGCCGGCGACGACGGCGAGGCCGCGCCCTACGATGCGGATCCTGGCGACGACAGCACCTGCCGCGTCCGGCTATGGCGGCTCGGCCCCTATCTGGTGGCGGCCGACAACCTCATGTGCGGCGGCATGAACGTCACTTTCACCGGAGTCTATGGCCGGAGCAGGTAGCGGTGGGCGGCCGGGGCCGCCCATCCCGGTTCACGGATGCTTGTGGATCGGGTCGACCCAGTAGACGGCCTCCGGCTTCTCCACCGGCTCGATGTCGAGATTGACCACCACCGCCTCGTTGTCGCTGCGCACCAGCACGCATTCCAGCGGCTCGTCGGTCGAGGCGTTGATCTCCTGGTGCGGCACATAGGGCGGCACGAAGATGAAGTCGCCCGCCCCCGCCTCGGCGACATATTCCAGCTTCTCGCCCCAGCGCATCCGGGCGCGGCCGCGGACGACATAGATCACGCTCTCCAGCGGCCCGTGATGGTGCGCGCCGGTCTTGGCGTCCGGGTGGATGGTGACGGTGCCGGCCCAGATCTTTTGCGCCCCGACCCGGGCGGCATTGATCGCCGCCTTGCGGTCCATGCCCGGCGTCTGGGCGGTGTTGGGGTCGAGATCGCTGCCCCGGATCACGCGCACCCCGTTCAGGCGCCAATCCGGGGTCTCGTGGTGGTGATGGTCGCTCATGCTTCGGTCGGTCCGGAAGTTCCCGCGGCGTTCGACGCCAGACTGCGCCGCGACCGCGGCCGGCGCAACCACGACGGATCCTTTCCCGGCATTTCCGAAACCCGGCTTCACCGGTCCGTCACGGTTGGCTGCTATAGGAGCGGCGTCCGATTCTTCCCGCCGCCCATGAGACGCCGATCGTGACCTCCGACAGCCGCCGCCAATTCCTGAAAACCGGCCTCGCCGCCGCGGCCGCGATGGCCGTGCCGGCCAGCATCCGCCAGGCCATGGCGATTCCCGCCCACAACGCCACCGGAACCCTGCGCGATGTCGAGCACATCGTCGTGCTGATGCAGGAGAACCGGTCCTTCGACCATTATTTCGGCACGCTGAACGGCGTCCGCGGCTTCGGCGACCCGCGCCCGGCGCCGCTGCCGAGCGGCCGGCCGGTCTGGTACCAGAGCGTCGGCCGCAACGGCGCCAGCCGCAAAGGCTACGACAATGTCGGCTGGGACCATTGGCACGAGCGGGAGCGCTGGTACGAAGGCGACCCCAAGGCCCAGGCGCGGCTCGACTATGTCCTGCCGTTCCGGCTCGATACCGGCAGCACCAGCGCCCAGCACATGGACGGCACCGACCACAGCTGGAAGCTCGACCAGTCGCTGTGGAAGAACTGGGACAGCTGGGTGCCGCTGAAGAGCCGGATGTCGATGGGCTATTACGACACCGCCTCCGACCTGCCCTTCTACCGCCAACTGGCGGATGCGTTCACGATCTGCGAGGCCAACCACTGCTCGATCTTCGCCAACACCGAGCCGAACCGGCAGTACTTCACCGGCGGCGCCAGCGTCTACACCCTGACCGGCCGCGACCCGAAGAACCCGAAGCGCCGGCTGAAGGGCCAGGAGCTGGACAACAACTGGACCGGCGACATGGATCTCGACGAGCCCTGGGAAGGGCTCGCCTGGGAGGCCTATGCCGAGACGCTGGAGAAGCACGGCATCGACTGGCGGGTCTACCAAGCCTATTCCAACTACGGCTGCAACTCGCTGGCCTATCACCGCGACTTCCGCAAGCTCGACAAAAGCTCCGACCTGTACAAGCGCGGCCGCGCCTATGTCGGGCCCAAGCTGGCCTCGAACGAGGATCCCTATGACGCCGTGCTGGCGCGGGCGATCGCCGACGACGTCAAGGCCGACCGGCTGCCGCAGGTGTCCTGGGTGATCTGCCCCGACGCCTTCTGCGAGCACCCCAACGCGTCGCCCGCCGCCGGCCAGGCGCTGGTCGACAAGATCCTCGAGGCGCTGACCAGCAACCCGAAGGTCTGGGCCAAGACCGTCCTGATCGTGAATTACGACGAGAATGACGGCTTCTTCGACCATGTGCCGGCGCCGGTGCCGCCGGTGAACACCAGGTTCTACGGCTATCAGGGCCGCAGCACGGTCCCGGTCGGGGACGAGAACTTCAACGGCGTGCCGATCGGCCTCGGCCCCCGGGTGCCGATGCTGGTGGTCTCGCCCTGGAGCAAGGGCGGCTGGGTCTGCTCCGAGCTGTTCGACCACACCTCGGTGCTGCAGCTGATCGAGCGCCGCTTCGGCATGCCCTGCCGCTTCATCTCGCCCTGGCGCCGCGCGGTCTGCGGCGACCTGACCACGGCCTTCGACTTCCGCACGCCCGATGCCGCGCTGCCGCCGCTGCCGGACACGCGCCGCTACAAGGCCGAGGCCGATGCCGCCGCCGGCCGTCCCGGGCCGGTGCCGCCCGCGGCGCAGTCGCGGCCGGTGCAGCAGCAGGGCCAGCGCCGCGCCCGGCCCCTGCCCTACCGGCTCGGCGCCCATGCCCGGCTCGACCCGACCGGGCGGCGGGTCTGGATCGATTTCGCCAATGCCGGCACCGTCGGCGCCTGCTTCACCGTCTACGCCGATGGCGGCGCCACCTTCGACGAGACGGGCAAGCCCTACGAGCCGGACGACACCGTGTTCCCGGACCGGCCGATGCAGCCGACCGCCGACCGTCGCGGGCCGTGGCAATACACGGTCGGGGCCGGCGACACGCTGTCGGACAGCTGGACGCCGGACCATGGCCGCAGCTACGACCTGTCGGTCTATGGGCCGAACGGCATGCTGAACCGGTTCAAGGGGCGCCTGACCCCGATCCTGTCGGGCGAGGCGCGGCCCGAGGTACGGCTGATGCAGGACGGCGTGACCGGCGACGTCACGCTGCTCTTGAGCAATACCGGCTTCCGGCCCTGCTACTTGACCGTCGCCAATAGCTACAGCGCCGAGCCGCCGCGGCACCACTATCTCTGGCCGGGCGCCTTGGTCCGCGACCGCTGGTCGCTGCGGGCCAGCGCCGGCTGGTTCGACCTCAGCGTCACGGCGGGGACCGGCGACGGTTTCCTGCGCCGCTTCGCCGGCCATGTCGAGACCGGCCGACCGAGCCTGACCGATCCGAAGATCGGCGGGCCTGCGGTCGAGATGGTCTGAAAAGATGGGGCCGCGGGGGGGGGGGGGGGCCCCGGCCGCG
>NZ_JASATH010000363.1:0-3370 GCF_038440215.1 Inquilinus sp. OTU3971
CGCTCCCGGCCGCCGCCAGCCCAAGCCGCCGGACACGGGGTGAGCCGCCGGCGAATTCACCGCTTCACCAACCCTCAGCATTCGCGAGCGCAGCCTTCCACACTCCCCTCCCCTTGCGGGAGGGGGGTGGGGGAGGGGTCTGCGCGCGTCCGCGCGCGAATGCGCAGAGGACAGGCTTGTCGTCATGGCCGAAGCGTCAGAGTTCAGGCCGGCCTTGATGGTGAAAACCCCCTCCCCCTGCCCCCTCCCGCGAGGGGAGGGGGACTTAAAAAGCTCACTTCAACGATGTGTGAATCCGGTAGCCCTACCGCAGGGGAGGGGGAGATCGGGACAGCAGCGCTCACCTGCCCGCCCATCACGCCGCGATCGCGAACACCGGCTGCGGGCCGGCCAGGCCGCGGATCGGGTGGGCACCGAGCGGCTCGGCCGCCCCGCCCCAGGCCTGCCGGAACGGCTCGGAGCACACGGTCGGCCGGTCGAGCTGCTTGGCCAGGCCTTCCAGCCGGCTGGTCAGGTTGACCGCCGGTCCCAGCACGGTGAAGTCCAGCCGGTCGGGGCTGCCGATATTGCCGTACAGCACCGGCCCGAGATGCAGCGCCGCGGCGAAGGCCACGGGGTCGGGGCCGGCGGCCAGGCCCCGGCGGATTGCCCGCACCGCGCCGACCGCGGCGTCGCAGGCGGCCGCGGCGCCGCCGGCCTGCTCGACCGGGAAGATCGCCAGCACGCCGTCGCCGAGGAACTTCAGCACGTCGCCGCCGCGATCGACGATGGCCTGGGCGACGGTCTCGAAATAGCGGTCCAGCACCGCCAGCACCGCGGCCGAGGTCAGCCGCTCGGACAAGGCGGTGAAGCCGCGCATGTCGACGAACAGGATCGCCGCCTCGACCGCGACGACGTCGCCGCGGCGGATCGCGCCCTCCGCCACCCGGTCGGCCGGACCGATGCCGAGATAGGTCCGCAGCAGGCTGGCGGCGGAGCGGCGCATGGCGGTCGGCTCCATCGCTGCCGCCAGCGGATGGCGCAGCCGCTCCAGCAGCGCCACCTCGCCGTCGCCGAAGCCGTCGGGCCGGTCGGTGACGAAGCTCGCCACCTGCACCGTGTCGTTGCCGTAGACGATCGGCACGGCGACATAGTCGGTGCCGCCGGCCGCCGCCACCTCATGGAACACGCCGTGATCGTCCGGGCCCAGCCCCGTGAGGCGGCGACGCAGCGGCTGCCGGCTGCGGATCACTGCCTCGAACGGGCTGCCGACGAAGGTGCTGGTCGCCAGCACCTTGCGGTCGATGACATACTCCTCGCCGCCCTTGGCCGGGGTCCAGATCACGCCCCAGGCGCTCAGCAGCGGGTGGGTGATGCTCTGGCCGATCCGCACCCGCTGCAGCGGCGGGCCGGCGGCGATCAGGCGGCGGCAGAACGCGTCGACCAGCGCCACCGGGTCGGTCAGCAGCCGACCCTCGGCCACCAGCCAGTCCGCGACGTCCCTGCCGTCCGCCACCGCATTGATCCCCGGTCAGGAGTTCCGGCGGATCAGCCGCCGGCCCGCTGGCGCATCGCCTGCAGCAGCCCGTCGACGTTGCCGCCGTTCTGGGCGATCACCGAGGCGAACTCGTCGCGCTGGGTCACGCTCATGCTGACCCGGGCGACGATGACGTCGACCACCTTGTAGCCGCCGCCGGCCTGGCGCACCCGCCAGTCGACCTGGATCGGCGGGCCGTCCTTCTGCCGGATCTCCGTCGCGACCAGCGTGTCGCTGCCGCCGACGGCGCGGGTGCCCTTCACCACCAGGGTCTCGCCCTGGTAGTTCTGGAACCGCCGCGAATAGGTCTCGACGATCATCCGCTCGAACAGGTCCATGTATTCCGCCTGCTGCTGCGGCGTGGCGCTGTTCCAGTAGCGGCCCAGCACGAAGCGGCCGATGGTCGGCAGGTCGAAGCCCTGGTTCAGGATCCGGGTGAACTCGGCCTTGCCCTGCGCCGTCGCGGCGCCTCCGGCCTGGAGGATGCCGATCGCCCGCTTGGCCATGTCGTCGATGAAGCCCGCGGCCCCGTCGGCCTGGGCCGAGGCCGGTCGCGTCAGCCCCGCCAGCAGCAGCGAAGCCGTTGCCATGGCGCCCGCGGTCAGCACCGTCCGTCTGTCGATCATCACTGAACTCGTTGTTGTTCTGGGATACCGGTCTGCCGCCTGCCCGGCCCGGAGGCCGAGGCCCCCCAACAGAGGCAGGGGCGGATTATAGACGAAACGCAGCGGCGGTCATGAGGCAAGCTGTCCGATCCTCCAAAACAGCCCTCAATCGCGCTTGCGTCCCCCCAGAAGGGGCAGGGCCCCGACCGCGATGCCGATCACCAGCGCCGCCAGCGCCGCTTTCGGCGCCGCCTTGGCGGCGGACAGGCCGAGCCCGGCGGCGACGCCCTCCAGCCCCGCCCCGGCGGCCGAGGCGGGGCCCGGGGCGTGGCGGCGCGGCCGGCGGCCGGCCAGGATGCCGATCAGGGCGACGATGGCGGCGAGGCCGAGCACCACAAGCCCGACCACCAGCGCGGCGCCGGCAGGGCCGAGCTTCGGCAGCAGCAGGTAGAAGCCGGACCAGGCCAGCAGCACCAGGGCGATCACCGCCAGCACCAGGGCGACCACGAGCAGCGCCGCGGCGATGCAGGCCCGGCGCAGCGCCTGGCCGAGCCGGAGGCGCTGACGGGCGGCGAGGGCGCCCAGCAGGGCGGCGCCGAGGTCGGTCTTCACGCCGGCCTCAGCGGTCCAGCAGCTTGCCGATGACAAGGCCGACGCCGAAGGCGACGAGGACGCTGGTGAAGGGGTTCTGCTCGATCCGCTGCTCCAGCGCGGCGATCCCCTCCTCGCCCTGGGCGCGGGCGCTGTCGGCAAGGCGCTGGGCGCGTTCCTTGGCGGCGTGGGCGGCTTCGTTCAGCCTGGCGCCGCCGGCCTTGGCCTCGGCGGTGGCAGTGTCGGCCAGGGTGCGGGTCAGCGCCGCGATGTCGTCGCGGATCTTGCCGAGATCGGCGCGCAGCGTGTCGAGCTCCTGGTCCAGGTTCCGTGTGGCCATGTCTGTTCCTCGCTCCATTGGTTGCGCGGGCCGATGATGGCGCGGATGAGGCGCGCCACAAAAGCAAACGGGGACAGAGGCGATTCTGTCCCCGATCGATATAACCTCAAACCAGGCGCCGGAAACTGTGGCGCCTGGTATCGTCCGTCAGCCCGGAGCTCAGCAACGGCCGCCGAGATTGATCGTCCGGCAGCTGGTCGCCGCGCCACCGACCGCGCCCACGGCGCCACCGATCAGCGCGCCCGTCGCGGCGTTGCCGCCGGTGAGGGCCGAGATGCCCGGGGGCGGGGGGGGGGGGGCGCGCCCCCCCCCCCCCCC
>NZ_JASATH010000364.1:0-3215 GCF_038440215.1 Inquilinus sp. OTU3971
TCGCCGGGGGGCCGGCCCCAGACCCCTCCCCCTGCCCCCCTCCCGCAAGGGGAGGGGGGACTATAGAAGATTGGACCTCGGAAATACCTGCCCCGATCCGTCCCAGCACCGCGCCGGGCGCCGCGTCCTGGTCGGTCGCGATCAGGATCTCGACCAGCGTGCCGGAGGCCGGGGCCGGGACCTCGACCGTGACCTTGTCGGTCTCCAGCTCGACCAGCGGGTCGCCCTCGCGCACCGTGTCGCCCACGGCCGCGAGCCAGGCCCGCACCGCCGCCTTGGTCCCCTCCTGCTGCACCGGCGCGAACACGTCGACCGCCGCCTCGATGATGTCGGCCATGTCAGAACCCGGTCAGCGCGAGGATCTTGTCGCGGATGCGGTCGACCGACGGCACCGCGGCGTCCAGCAGCACCGGATTGTGCGGGCTGGGGATGTCCGGCATGGTCAGCCGCGCCACCGGGGCGTCGAGGTCCATGAACGCCTCGTCCGCCACCACCGCCGCGATCTCCGCCCCGAAGCCGCCGGTGCGCAGATCCTCATGCACGATCAGGCAGCGCCGGGTACGCGCCACCGAGGCCAGCACCGCCGCGCTGTCCCACGGCATCAGCGTGCGCAGGTCGATCACCTCGACCGAGCGGCCGCTGGCCCGCGCCGCCGCCTCCGCCCGCTCGACCATCGCGCCCCAGGTGACGATGGTCAGGTCGGTGCCTTGCATCGTGGTCCGGGCCCGACCGAAGGGCAGCATATAATCGTCGCCCGGATAGGGCCGGCGGGCGGAAGGAGCGTCGAGCATGGCGCGATGCTCGAGGAACATCACCGGGTCGTCGCCGCGCAGCGCCGCGCGCAGCAGGCCGACCGCGTCCTCGGCATTGGACGGCACCGCCACCTTCCAGCCGGGAGCGTGCACGAACTGCACCTCGTTGGTCTGGCTGTGCCAGGGATCGCCGCATCTGAGGAACCCGACCGGCATGCGCAGCACCATCGGCGCGGCGAAGCGGTTGTTGGTGCGCCAGCGCATCGTGCCGCAATCGTTGATCTGCTCCGCCGCCGGGTCGGCGTACTTCCGGAACTGGATCTCCGGCACCGGCAGCAGGCCGGCCAGCGCCATGCCGACGGCGCGGCCGACGATGCCCTCCTCCGACAGGCTGGTGTCCATCACCCTGTCGGCGCCGAACTTCTCCTGCAGCCCCAGTGTCACGGCATGGACCCCACCCTTGGGCCCGATATCCTCGCCCAGCATGACCATGCGCGGATTGACCGACAGCTCATGGTCCAGGACGCGGCGGATGGCGGCGACCATGTTGATCCGCGGTCCGTCCGGCTGCGGCGTGTCCCTTCCCACGGCCGGGACGATGCCCTCGCCGCGCAGGCCACCCATGGTCTGGGCCTCGCCCTCGAAGAAGACGTGACGCGTCACCGACGCCGCATCGGGAGCGGGGCGCGCCTCGGCCCGGGCCCGCGCCGCCTCGACCTGCGCCTCGGCCTCGGCGGCAAGCGCGTCCCATTCCGCCGCCTCCATGACCGCCGGCACCAGGAACTGCTTCAGCTTCGGCAGCGGGTCGCGGGCCCATTCCGCCGCCACGGTCTCGGCCGGCTTGTAGGCCTGGGTGTCCTGGAAGCTGTGGCCCTCCAGCCGCGGCACGCTCAGCCGCAGCAGGCACGGGCCCTTGCGGCCGCGGACATGGGCGACGGCGGCATCGGCCAGCCGCGCCGTCTCGGCCGGGTCGGTGCCGTCGCCGGCCAGGATGTGCAGGCCGCGGAAGCTGGCGAGGTTGGCAGCGATATCGCCGCCCGGGGTCTGGAACCGCGACGGCACCGAGATGCCGTAGCCATTGTCCTCGATCAGGAACAGCACCGGCAGGCGCTGGGTGGTGGCGATGGTCAGCGCCGACCAGAAGCCGTTGGTGGCGACCGAGGCGTCGCCGCCCAGCACCACGGCGATGGCCCGCTCGCAGGCCGGGTCGTGCAGCACGGTGCGGCCGTACTCGAGCGCCTGGGCCCAGCCGGCGGCCGGGGTGTACTGGGTGCCGACGCCGCCGCACATCGGCAGCGCCGAGGGGCCGGCCGGATTGGGGAAGTTGAACACCACGCCGATGTCGCGGCCGGCGGAATAGCCGCCGTCCCGCGCCATGGACGACCCGAGCGCGTCCACCAGGTCGACGCCGAGCGTCAGCAGGATCGGGCGGGAGCGGTAATAGCCGGAGACCGCGTCGCGCGGATCGGTCAGCCGCGTGCCCAGCAGGATCTGCGCCAAATCGTGGCCGCGGGCGGAAAACTGGTAGAGCACCTTCTTCTGCGGCGCCAGCATCGTCTCCTCCAGCGCGTCGAGGGCGCGGGAGAGGTGCAGCAGATGGGCGACGCGGCGCCAGTCGAAGTCGGGATCGGGCGCGTTCGCCAGGAGGCGGGGCTGCTGGTAGGCGAGAGCTGTCACCGGGTCGTCCTTCCGCTGGGCATTCCGACCGGACGCGCAAAGCGCGCATCTCCAGGAAAAGGATGCGCCGAGATCGGGGAAAAGTTTTGCCGATGTCGGCGCCAAACCGCCCAGCATCAGGTATGATTTGCCCGGATTGTGAGGATCGAGGAGGATTCATGCCTGCCGATGCCGAGGAGCTGGACCGGTTCGAGCGCGCCATCCTGGCGGCGCTGCAGCGCAACGCCCGGCAGAGCGTGCAGGAGCTCGCCGACGCGGTCGGCCTGTCGACCTCGCCGACCTGGCGGCGGCTGAAAGCGCTGGAGGAGCGCGGCGTGATCAAGGACTACGTCGCCCGGGTCGATCCCGCCCGGCTGGGCTACGGCGAGACCGCCTTCGCCCATGTCACCCTGGCCAAGCACGATGGCGAGCAGATCGAGGCCTTCGAGCGCAAGATCGCCGAGCGGCCGGAGGTGCTGGAGTTCTATTCGATGACCGGCTCGGCCGACTACATCCTGCGGATCGTGACCCGCAGCCCGCTGGACTACGAGAAGTTCCTGAAGGAGGTGGTGTTCACCAGCCCGGCGGTGCAGCACATCAGCTCGAACTTCGCCCTGCGCGAGATCAAGAACAGCGTGGCGATCCCGGTCTGAGGCGGAGCCACCCCCTCACCCTCCCGTCGCCAAGGCGGCCGGCCTCTCCCACAACCCGGGGAGAGGGGGAACTGCGCCCGGTTGCCCCCCACCGCAACGTGGGAAGAGGTGGAAAAAGCGCAGCGCTTTAGGGGGTGGGGGGGGCGCAGGTGGC